>NZ_JBWKZH010000001.1:0-279947 GCF_059424305.1 Hydrogenophaga sp. GW456-12-10-14-TSB4
TGGTCGAGGTTTGCCACCGTTGGTTCAGCCGCTTGCGCAAGCGGCTCGTGCGATACGAGAAACTCGAACGCGGCTTTATCGCATTCAACCACATCGCCGCAGCGATCATCGCGTTCCGCAACGTGAACCTGACGGTCAACATTGTCTGTGGATATTTTGTAAGGATGGATGGCAGCCTTGCAACTGAATCCGACAGACACGACGCGGCTCACTTCCACCCGCAGTCCCAACGGATCGTGCGTGCGGGCAATGGCAACCATCATCACGAAGCATGACAATGCGGCTGTGAACGCCAGCGCCTTGCCGGTTCTGGTCGGCGCCCGTTTGAGCGCCAGCGTTCCGAACACGATGTAAGCCACCAACAGTGTGAGCTTGGCCAGCAGCCACGGCGTTGCGAAAGGATTGAGCCGCAGTATCGCCAGCAACAACAGTGCCGCCGCCAACAAGGCGGTGTCTATAACCTGGCTCAAACGGCGCACCGGCGGCGCCATGGGTCCGGTCGCTCCCATCAGAACGCCCACGCCACGCCCGGCGAACAGTCCGCCACTGAGCAGCACCAGCCCGACGTGGGTCGCCTTGATCAGGGGATAGAACTCGGCCAGCGACATGCCTCACCATTGCAAATAGAGCATGGCCTTGGCCAATAGCACGATGACCATCACATGGCAGAACACACTCCGGTGCAGACGGCGCGAGCGTCGACCGCCCAGCACCCCGCGCCTGCGCCACACCATGGCGGTCATGAAATGGCCGAGCACGCTCAACGCCAGTGCAATCTTGAGGGCCAGCAACAACCCGAAGCTGCTGGCCAGCGGTTGCATCAACGCGGCGCGGTGCTGCGAGGCCAACCCAATGCCGGCGGCGTAGAGCGTCAGCAACACCCAGGGCATCACGGCTGTGGCACGGTTGCCGATGACCCGCTCGACCTCCCGCATCGTTTCGTGCGGCAAATGCCTGCGCACACCTTCAAGCATCACCACCTCGAAAAACACCGTGCCGACAAAGGCGATGGCCGCGAGCAGGTGCAGTGCCAACAGCAAGCCGTAGCTCATGCAGGGCGCCTCCGCTCGATGCGCATGCGCCGTCCCGCTGCCAGCGGAAGATCCGTGCCCGGCAACAGATCGGCCAGCGTAAAGCCGTCCAGGTGCGCCATGAAGCCCTGCAAGGCACCTTCGAGCACGCCAGCGAGCCGGCACTGACCTGTCAACGTGCACTGACTCCCGGTGGCGAAGCATTCCACCAGAGCGAAATCCGGTTCGATGCTGCGCACCACGGCGCCGAGGTTGATGGCTTGGGGTGCATGGGCCAGGCGCATCCCTCCTCCCTTGCCTCGCACGGTCTCGATCCAGCCCTGCTGGCCGAGTTGGTGCGTGACTTTCATCAGGTGAGCCTCTGAGATTTCGTAGGCTTGTGCGACCTCCGAGATGGTGCACAGGCGCTCCGGTTGCTGCGCCACGTACATCAACAGGCGCAACGCATAGTCGGTCATCGTGGTCAGGCGCATAAACGAACTCCGATCATTGGGGCGTGCGCTGCCGCTTGGGAAGCTTCCCTGGTTTGAGCACTGGCGTCGTTGCCTGATCGATGCGCGGGCGAATCATCATCGGGAAGAACCGCCACAGATACAGCCCGAACGCCAGCACCCAGGCACCGGCCGAGGCGTGCAGCGCGCCGAGCGCCAGACTGGTCGGCAGCAAGGCCAGCAGGCGCAACGCCGCCGCTGCCATCACCAGGGCGTAGCACCACACGATAAGGCGGTCGGAGCGCAGCGGTCGCCCCAGGTGGCCCAGCGCCGTGCGTGTCACCATTCCGATGATCAGCACCGAAAACCCCACCACGCCGATCACATGGACCGACCACGCAGCGCGCAACACCCAGCCCACCGCATGTGCTGCCGTCACCAGCAGGCCCACACCGAGCGCGGCATAACCGAGGTAGAGAATCCAGAGCAGCGGCACGCGCCGCACCGCCCACGGCTTCCAGGCCAGCACCTGGACCAGTGCAATCACGCCGGCTGCGGCCAGGAACGCGGCCATGGCCGGCCTCCACCCCAGCAGCTCGAGGCCGATGGCCAGGCCGCTCGCGCCCAGTTGCCAATGGCCGCTGCGCGTATGCATGGGAATCGTCAGCGCCGGCACCGCTCGCATGGCGAAGAATGGAATCACCCGCCGTGCCACCAGCAGTGCAACCATGGCCATGCACAGCAGTCCCGCGTTGAAGCGCTGCATCAGCAGCGCATGGTCGCCCTGCCACGCGGCGAGCAGGAACAAGGCATCGGCCACACCCAGCGCCAGTACAAGCAACGGTACGCCGTAGTTGCGCTGGTTGCGTGCGCCGTAGATAGCGCGGCCCAGCGCTGCAGCCGCCCAGGCAAAGAACAGGAGCTCGCAACCCACGGCCAACCAGAAGGAGGACTCTGCGGGAACGAGGTAGCCCACGCGCGTCAGCACCCACAGCAGGCTCAAGGCACCCAGCGCTCGACCCTTGAGCGGGTTGATCCCCGTCCAGTTGCTGCCCGCCGTGAGCAGGAACCCGACTGCAATGGTGGCAATAAACCCCCAGAGCATCTCGTGCGCATGCCAGACCACGCCGACGAGCTGTCCGCGCAGCAGGTCTGGCGCGAAGACCCAAAGCACCACCGATACGGCAGCCCAGAAGCAGCCGGCCAGGTACAGCGGCCGGAAGCCCAACTCGAGGAAGGAAGACCACCGCGGCGCAAGCGCCCTCGCCTGCCCCGGCTCGTCGATTCGCAGCAAATCAGCCATGCGACAGCGCGGTCGGCATGGCGTCCGGATCGCGGCTCATCTGGTATCCCATCCACAGGCTTTGCGCGATGCGCTCGGCCATGACGCAGGCCTGCTCCCCCATCACCCGATTGGGCTGCGCGGCCGCGTTCTCGCGAAACAGGCGCAGCCAACGCTGGAACAGTTCCGCAGTCAATCCGGGCAGCGCGGCATGCTTGGGCATGGGTGCGCCCGTGAAACGCCCGGTGCGGCGCAAGATGGAAGACCAGAAGTCCACCAACTTCGCCAGATGGTGGTCCCAGTCGTCGATGCGTGCATCAAAAACCGGACCTAGCACCTCATCCTCCCGCACCCGCGCGTAGAAGCCGTGGACCAGGCTCGAGACCTCATTCTCGGTGCACAACTCGGTGACCATAAATTCATGCTCCTTGACTCGCCGAAGGCAAGACATTATAAGATTCATTTTAAATGTATCTTATAGAGTGAGCCACCCTGGTTTCGTGAAGGCAGCTTGGCTCAAGCGGCCGTTGAAATTGCCTCACGCAAACACTGTTTTTCGTAGAGGGCTCTGGACACCAGCTGCGCCGTTTTGCCGCGCTGGTTTTTACGGGGTTCGTTTTTTTACGTGCTGATCCTGCATGACCTGCGTGTTCGCGACGCTTGCATTTCAGTGTGCTCGCTCTTATGGTGGCAATCGTGCTGCTGGGCTCCAAAAGCCTGTTTGACAGGGACAGCGGATGGCTGGCACGTGATGGCGGACAGCTCCCGGGCATGCCCAAGCTGTCGCGGCCCGCTTCGCGGAAAGATCTGGAGGGAACCATGACGACCGAGACCCTGATGCCCCCGCGCGCCCTGAACACACGGAGGCCATGATGGACAGTGCGATCTTGAGCCTGCTGGGCGCTTTTCTGTTGTCCATCATTGGCCTGTTTGCCTTCATCTGGTCGCTGCGCAAAGGTTTGTTGGTAGAAAACCCGCGCGCGGCTTCGGTGATTTTTGCGCGCGGCGAAATTGGCCGTGTGGACGACCCCGCACTGGACGACACCACGCAGGGCGCCATGCAGGCCGCCGCACCACCTGCGGCAGAAGCGGCGACGGTCGCCCAGGGCGAAATCAGTGACCACATCGAGGCCGACCGCTCCAGCGCATTCCCGGTGTTCATGTTCATCGCGTTCGCCTGTCTCTGGCTGCTGGTGGGCTCCGTGGCGGGATTGATCGCCTCCTACAAACTGCACGAGCCCGACTGGCTGGTGCAGCAAGCCTGGCTGACGTTCGGGCGCATCCGCACGGTGCACCTGAACGCGGTGATCTACGGCTGGTCGTCCAATGCCGCGCTGGCGGTGATCTTGTGGCTGCTGCCACGCATGCTGCGCACGCCGCTGCATGGCGGCATCTGGGCCATGATGGGCGGCTCATTGATCAACACCGGCATTGCCGCGGGGATTGGCGCGATCGCGGTGGGCTGGTCTGACGGCATGGAGTTTCTTGAAATCCCCTGGCAAATCGACATCTTCATTTTTGCCGGCTTTGCGCTGACCATCCTGCCGGCGCTCTACACCCTGGTCAACCGACGCGTTGAACATCTGTATGTCAGCGTCTGGTATTTCACGGCCGCCCTGCTCTGGATCGCGGTGCTGTTTCTGGTGGCCAATCTGCCGGGCGTGCACACCGGGGTGCAGCAAGCCACCACCAACTGGTGGTACGGCCACAACGCGCTGGGCTTGTGGTTCACGCCGGTGGCCGTGGGCGCTATTTACTACTTCCTGCCGAAAATCATTGGCCGCCCCGTGGTGTCCTACAACCTGTCGCTGCTGGGCTTCTGGACGCTCGCCTTTTTTTACGGACAGGTCGGCGGCCACCATCTGATTGGCGGCCCGATACCGGGCTGGCTCACCACGCTGTCGATCGTACAAAGCGTGATGATGATCATCCCGGTGCTGGCCTTCACCATCAACATGAAAGGCACCCTCAAAGGCCAGATGCACTTGGCGCGCTATTCGCCCACGCTGCGCTTCATGATGTTCGGCGGTCTGATGTACTTCGCGTCTTCGGTGCAGGGCTCGCTGGAGGCACTGCGCAACATCAACGCGGTGACGCACTTCACCCACTTCACGGTGGCACACGCACACCTAGGCATGTACGCCTTCGTGACGATGGTGTTTTTCGGGGCGATCTACTTCATGATGCCGCGCGTGCTGGAGTGGGAGTGGCCCTACCCCTGGCTGATCACGCTGCACTTCTGGCTGGCCGCCCTGGGCATCGGTATTTACGTCGTTGGCCTGACCATCGGCGGCTGGCTGCAGGGCGTGGCCATGCTGGACGCGGCCCGGCCGTTCGGGGAATCGGTCGCCGTGACCTTGCCCTGGCTCAAATCCAGAACCGTCGGTGGGCTGGTGATGACCCTGGGGCATCTGGTGTTCGTGGGCCACTTTCTGGCCATGGCGCTGCGTTTCGGCCCCGACCGGGCCGGTGCGGCGCTGTTCTCTCAGCCCGGGGGGATCGCTCATGGAAAATGAAGTCAAGCTCGCCGCCGGCGCCATGGTGGCGCTGGCCGTGGCGACCGCCGCGCTGGTGGTGATGCCCTATGTGCAGGTGCGCGACATCAAGGCGCCGCCGGGCCTCAAGCCCTACACCGACCAGCAGTTGCGCGGGCGTGAGGTGTATATCGCCAACGGCTGCGTGTATTGCCACAGCCAGCAGCCGCGCGACCGCAATCTGGCGCCCGACCACACACGCGGCTGGGGCCGCCCCTCGGTGCCGGCCGACTATGTGTATGACAAGCCGCACCTGCTGGGCAGCATGCGCACCGGGCCGGACCTCCTCAACATTGGCGCGCGCCAGCCCAGCAAGGACTGGCATCTCGGCCACCTGTACCAGCCACGCGCCTACGTGCCCGACTCCATCATGCCGGCTTACCCCTACATGTTTCTGGTCAAGGACGCGGCCGAAGAAGGCGACCAGGTGGTGGCGCTGCCGCCCGCCCACGCGCCGTTCGGCAAGGTCGTGGTGGCCCGGCCGGAGGCGCTGGATCTGGTCAAGTACCTGCAGGCGCTGAACCGCACCTACCCCATCCTGCCGGCACCGGCGGCGCCTTGAGGCATCCGAGGAGATTTTCATGGTGACCTCTGTTCCACCGCCCCCGCCCTCGGCGCAACAACGCGAAACGGGAGACCCCTCCGAGCAGGTGCAACCCATGCCTCTGCTGGCGGCGGCCTTCACCCTGGTGATGGTGCTGCTGGGTGCTGCCTACATATTTTTTTCCGACCCATTTGGCAACGCCGAACTGGGCGACCGGCGAACCCTCGCCGACCTCACCGCCAAGGCGCCAGGCGCACCCGGCGCCGCGGGCCAGGCGGTGGATGGCAAGGCGCTCTACGCGGGCCACTGCGTGGCCTGCCACCAAGCCACCGGCAAGGGCCTGCCGGGTGTGTTTCCGCCGCTGGACGGTTCCGAGTGGGTGCTGGGCGATCCGCGTGTGCTGATCAACCTTCTATTGCACGGCATCAACGGCGACATCGAAGTGGCCGGCACCGTCTACAAGGGCATGATGCCGGCCTTCAAACAGCTGGACGATGCCGAACTGGCCGCGATTGCCAGCACCATCCGTTCGGAGTGGTCGAACAAGGCCGCGGCCATCGCGCCAGAGCAATTCGCCGCGGAACGCAAGAACATCCCCCGCACCGAGCCCTTTGCCGGCGGTGCTGAACTCAAGGCCTTGCCCGCCGCGCCATGATGGGACGCACAACGGCCCTGAGCGTGCTGATCGCCCTGCTCGCCTACGCGGCCGGCGCCTGGCTCACGCATGACTTTCAAGTCTGGACGGCCGAAGGTTCGCGCCGGCTGGACGTGGCGCGCGCGCCTGTGTCCGCACCCCATACCCCGCTGCACGGCCCGGACATGGCGGACACGGCATTGCCGCTGCTGCTCGCGGCAGACGGTGGGGTCACCATCGTCGACTTTTTCTACACCCGCTGCCAGACGATCTGTCTGGCGCTGGGCAGCAGCTTTCAGCAGATGCAGGCCCACATTCAGGAAGGCCTGCGCAAAGGCCCCGCGGACGCAAAGAACGCGCCAGACGTCAGGCTGCTGTCCATCAGCTTTGACCCCGCGCACGACAAGCCCGCCGCACTGGCCGCCTATGCCCATCGACTGAAAGCCGACCCGCGCATCTGGCGTTTTGCCACGGCGCACGATGAAACCGCGCTGCGCCCTTTGCTGGAACGCTTTCAGGTGGTGGTGATTCCGGATGGCATGGGCGGCTTCGAGCACAACGCCGCACTGCTGGTGGTCGATGGCAGAGGCCGGCTTGTGCGCATCTTTGACTACGCCGACATGGACACCGCCCTGGCTTGGGCGCAGCATCTTGCGGCCACACAACCCAAAGCGGCAAAGGCCGAAGGAATCGCCGGATGAGTGCGCTGCACACCGCAGGCCGCTGGCTGACGCGCCACCAGGTCCTCCTTGGCGGACTGCTGCTGATTGCCTTGCTCGCGCCGTCGCTCAGGGGCGCGCTGGAATCGCGTATGTCCACGCACATGCTGCTGCAGTTTCCCGGTCTGATCATGGCGGGTGGCCTGCTCGTCCACCGCATTTCGTTCACCTGGCGCCAGCGCCTGCTGGCGTGGAATGCCCATGGCATCACCGGGCTGTTTTTTGCAGGCCTGGTATTGGCACTGGCCATGGTCCCGCGCCTGCTCGATCTGGTACTGGTTGATGCGCGCGTTGAAGCCCTCAAGATTGCCGCCCTGCTGCTGTGCGGTGCCGCGCTGCGCTTGTCCTGGCAGGCTGCGGGGGCGGTGGTGCAGGGCTTCTTTCTGGGCAATACGCTTCCCATGATGGCCATCGCAGGCACGCTGTATCTGGAGGCGCCCGCGCGCGTGTGCAATGCGTATCGGCTGGACGAACAACAGTTTGTCGGCAGCGCCCTGACCTGGGTGGCCAGTGCCCTCGCCGCGCTCTGGCTGGCGCAGGTGGGCTGGCGCCTGACGCGCCCGCCGACGCCTGTACCTCCAGGCGCCGAGCTGTAGTCTTTTTCGGGTAGACGCAGAACGCGATTCAAACCACTGAAAATCATCAAACCGAGCCCGTCACTTCAGACGACAACTTGCTTTCCAGATTCACCGAAGCCTGAACGAAAAAATAACCTTGGCGCAAAACCGCTTATCCATGAAGTCCTCTTGGCGAGACGTTCCCTGATCTCGCTGAGTAGCACACCGGGCTGTCCAGCTCCTCGAGCTTCACGCGTGCGCTGCGCCGGTCATAGACCTCCGCTTTTAGATTGGTGCGTGCCGCAGACACTGCACGAACAGGTCAAGCGCGATGAAAGCGACACGGGCCCCAGAGCCGGTATCACCACGACCGACATGTAGCGCCTGAAGGAACTCGAACGAGAGAACAAAGAGCTTCGCAATGCCAACGACATTCTGAAGCTGGCCAGCTCGTTACAGCCCGTACGACCACATTCACGATGACGACAACGAAACGCGTGCGCGGCTTCACCAGCGCGGCTATTGGGCAACAGTTGCACCTGTCGCCCAAGACGGTCGAGTCCTACCGCAGCCGCCTCATGGCCAAACTCGGCGTCGGCGACGTGCCGGCCCTGGTGCGGCCTTCGGTTCAGCGGAACACGCTCACCGCTTCCACCAGACGCTGTGTCTGCTGCTGCAGGCTTTGCGACGCGGCGGCGCCCTGCTCCACCAGCGCGGAGTTCTGCTGCGTCACCTCGTCCAGGTGGCCCACGGCCTGGCTCACTTGCTGAATGCCGCCACTCTGCTCGATGGTGGCCGAGCTGATTTCGCTGATGAGGTCTGACACGCGCTGGACCTGGTGCACGATCTCGTCCATGGTCTTGCCCGCATCGTCGACCAAGCGCGTGCCGGCTTCCACCTTGTCCACACTGGCGCCGATCAGCGCCTTGATTTCCTTGGCCGCTTCGGCGCTGCGCCGGGCCAGGCCGCGGACCTCGCCGGCCACCACGGCGAAGCCACGCCCCTGCTCGCCCGCGCGCGCCGCCTCCACGGCGGCATTCAACGCGAGGATGTTGGTCTGGAACGCGATGCCATCGATCACGCCGATGATGTCGTGGATCTTGCGCGAACGCTCGGTGATCTCGCCCATGGTCTGCACCACCTGGGACACCGCCTGCCCGCCGCGCGCGGCGGCATCGCTGGCGGTGCCAGCGAGTTGATTGGCCTGGCGGGAGGTTTCGGCGTTCTGCCGCACGCTGGCCGTCATCTGCTCCATCGACGCGGCGGTCTGCTGCAGGCTGGCGGCGGCCTGCTCGGTGCGTTGGCTCAGGTCGTTGTTGCCCTGGGCGATCTCGCTCACCGCCGACTGCACCGTCAACACCTGCTGGCTCACGTCGTCGATCAGCCAGCGGAACATCAGACCCAACTGGCTGATGCTGCGCATCGCCATGCCGATTTCATCCACCCGGTCCATCCGCGCCACATTACGCGTGTCGCCGGTGGCCACGCGCAACGCCTGCTCGCGCAGGGCTTCGAGCGGGCCAGCCAACTGCGATTCGAGAAACCAGCCCGCCAGACCCACGCCCACCGCACAAAGGCCGGCGAACGGGGCCCAGTGCAGACCTTGCAGACCCAGCGCCCACGCACCTCCGACGAGGCCGGCCAGCAGCACCGCCAGCGACAGGCGAATGCGGCTGCGCACACGCATGGTTTTGAACACGGTCGTGATGCCCATCAGCCCGATGCGCAGCAGCAGGCCCTTGTGCAGTTTCAGGTGCTTGGCGCGGCCTTCGCGCATGTCCGCATACAGCCGCTCGGCGCCAGCGATTTCCTCGCGCGTGGCCTTCGTTCGCACCGACATGTAGCCCATGGTCTTGCCATCGCGGATGACGGGCGTGGCATTGGCGCGCACCCAATAGTGGTCACCATTCTTGCGGCGGTTCTTCACCAGCGCGGTCCAGGGTTCACCCCCTTTGAGCGTGGCCCACATGTCGCCGAAGGCTTCCCTGGGCATGTCCGGGTGGCGCACCAGGTTGTGCGGCTGCTGCTGGATCTCTTCGAGCGAGAAGCCGCTCACGTTCACGAATGCCGCGTTGGCGTAGGTGATATGGCTCTGCGTGTCGGTGGTCGACATCAGGGTCGCGTTGTCGGGGAATTCGTGTTCACGCTGGGTGATGGGGCTGTTTGTGCGCAAGGGATATCTCGAATGGGGTGATGAGGATGTCCATGGCTTCGGCGCCCGCTGCAGGCGCTTGAGTGGCGAATTGCAATGGAACTTGATCCAGATCAATCCAGCGGTGCTTGCGCAAAGCTGCGGCCTGTCCGGCCAAAAGCCACCCAGCTCAAGGTGTTCACATGCCGAATTCCAGTTGGATCGTGGCCCGAGGACAGCGCGCCTCAATCCGTTGACTGCGCCAATTGGTAGTCAAAAACTTCGCTATTGGCGACGGTGTCAGAGACACTTTGGCTGGCAAGCTACCTTGGGGCCTTTGCGGACTGAGCGCACTCTGTTGGCGGCAGGGCTTTGTCCGTTCACCCGTGTCGCACTTCAACGCTGTGGACCCTGTCAGCCTCGTTGAACTGTTCGTGTCTTGCGTCGCCGCGCCAGTTCGGCCGCATCAAGTTTTTCGAGCTTGGCCGCCACGGCGACCATGGCCTCATAGACCGGATCGAACGCGCGGCCGCGTGTGCTCAGGCAGTACTCCACCTGAAGCGGCCATACTTCAATCACCCAGCGCACGACCAAGCCGTCAGCCTCCAGCGCACACAATTTTGTGGTCAGCACCTTCGACGAGATCGGGTCCAGGTCGCGCCGCAATTTGCCGAAGCGCAGGTACCAGACGATGCGCGGCACCCAGGTGCCCGACACCACGTGCAGATAGCGTTCGAGCGGACAGTCGTCCGGCGGTGGTGGTAGCGGATTGCTTCGTTGCGCCATGGCGGTTGCTCAGAACCTAGTTACCAAACGGTACCTGCTTGCCATTTGGTTGCCACGCGCCTATTCTAGGTTTGCGCCGACCGAACAACAAATGACCTTCCCCCGGTCATGCTGCCATGGAGAAAATCATGCTTGACAATTTCAAGGTGCCGCTGGTGCTGGTTGGTCGCGTTTTTCTTGCCCTGATGTTCATCCTGTCCGGCGTGGACAAGCTGATGCAAATCGAGGGCAACACGGCGTATATGGCCAGCGGCGGTCTGCCGGCCTGGTCGCCGCTGACGGTGCTGGTCGGGCTCATTGAACTGCTTGGTGGACTGGCCGTCGCCACGGGATTCCAGGCGCGCTGGGCAGCGCTGGTATTGGCGCTCTTCACACTGGGAGCGAGTCTGATCTACCACCGCTACTGGTCCCTGCCTGCCGACCAGCAGATGGTCCAGCAACTGCTGTTCATGAAGAACATCGCCGTCGCAGGCGGCATGTTGGTGGTCGCGTCCCTGGGGCCCGGACTCGCCAGCCTCGGCAACCGAGGCGGCGCTGGTTGACCTGCGTGCAGCGTTGGCATCGGGCATGTCAAGCGCAATGCAGGCGAGTATGGGACGCTTAAAGCTCCAGTCCGGCATTGGTCGCACCGTGCTTGCCGGGAGAGCATGGAGTCCCGCCATGCTGGACGGCTGCGCAGCGAAGGTCTTTAGACCCGCGCAAGACATCACGCCAGCCATCGAGTGTCTGGTGGACTGGCCGCAACGTCCCGAAGAGGGACGCAAATCCATCGTGGTCAACGCGGGGAGCGCCCAAACCGTCGCTCAGTCGCAGCGACCACATCCTCGCCCACGCGCTGCCGAAATGGCAGTGACAGGGTTCAACCTCGCTCGCACAACAAGGAGATCCAAATGACCAAATACAAAGTCGGTTATTTCGTCGGCAGCCTCGCGTCGAATTCGATCAATCGCCTGCTCGCCAAGGCGCTGGTGCGACTGGCACCTCCTGAACTGGAGCTGATCGAGATTCCGATCAGGGACCTGCCGCTCTACAGCTCCGACTACGACGCCGACTACCCGCCGGTGGCGCGTGCATTCAAGAAGTCGATCGCCGATGTCGATGCGGTGCTCTTCGTCTCGCCCGAGTACAACCGCTCGATCCCCGGCGGGCTGAAGAATGCCATTGACTGGGCCAGCCGTCCCTGGGGCCAGAACTCTTTCGCGCGCAAACCTTCGGGGGTCATCGGCACGTCACCGGGTGCCATTGGCACGGCGGTGGCGCAGCAGAGCCTGCGCGGTGTGCTGTGTTTCTGCAATTCGCCGCTCATGAACACCGTCGAGGCCTATATCCAGTTCAAGCCCGGGCTCATCACCGCGGAAGGCGAGGTCACGGATGAAGGCACGTCGGAGTTCCTGCGCAACTACATGACGGAGCTGCACGCTTTCATCGTGCGCGTGCTGACCGTGTTGCCGCGCAGCGCCTGATCCAGCCCGGAGGAGATCTCATGATTGACTCCGCCACCGCGCCCTATGCCGCGCTTCTGCTGCGCCTGTGTCTGGGCGCGATGTTCATCGCGCACGCGATGCTGAAGTGGCGGGTCTTCATTATCCCGGGAACCATCCAGTTCTTCCAATCGCTCGGCCCTCCTGGACATTTCCGCCGGGCGGGACGCCATGTTCGAAGCGTGGGCACCTCTCCTGCGCGCCAACGCCATCGAGCCAACCTTGAGGGATGTGCCCCATGGGCAGCACGCGCGCCAGGTGCTCGATGTGTTCGCACCAGAGGGCGCGAACGACCTGCCCATCCTGGTCTTCGTTCACGGCGGTGCGTTCGTGCGCGGAGAAAAAGACCAGACTCCCTGGGTCCACGCCAACGTCCCGGCGGAATTCTCCAGACACGGTTTTCTGGCGTTCAATGTCGAATACCGCCTCGCGCCGCAGGCCAGTTGGCCGGCCGGAGCGCAAGACGTCCGGGATGCGCTCCTGTGGATCGCCCAGCATGCCGGGAAGTGGGGCGGCGACCCGAATCGGATCCTCCTGATGGGGCACTCCGCGGCCTGCGCCCACTGCGCCAGCGCGGTCTGGGACGACCGGGTACTGCCGCCGGAGGGGTTGCCCGTTGCCGACCTCGTGCTGGTGAGCCCGCGCGTGGTGGCCGACACCCGTGCCGAGAACCCCAACGCACACGGCGTGCGCGCCTACTACGGTGAAGACCAGGCTCTTTACGCCGGGCGCGAGCCCATGGGCCTGGTGCGGCCGGACGCGCCGCCCACCCTGATCGCCCTGGCCCAATACGAGAACCCATTGCTGGACTTTTACGCACTCGAACTTGCGTACCGGCTGGCGGCTGTGGCAGACCGGCAAAAAGGCCCCATGCCCCGCGTCATCCAGCTCATGGCTCACAACCATGTCAGCCTCGTCGCCCAGTTCAACACCCCATGCAATGGTCTGGGAGAGCAGATCCGCGACTGGTTCGAGCGTGTCCTACGTGGTGAGTTCGGAGCGCGCAACCATCCCTCGGCGCTCAGCGCTTGAGCGGCTACAGCGTCGGAATGGTTGTCCACGCTGACGCCACCAGATCCTTGGGCTTCAAAGCGCCCTATCACCCCGGGCTCCATCTCCGGTTCCCTCAGCGGTGTCCCCCAAAATCGTTGAGGCATCCACCACCATCAAATCAGATCCTTGATCTCGGACCCCAGACCTCGCCTATAGCTGGCCCGAGATTTCATCTGTGGTTCCTCCCCGGTTCCCTTTCTGGGTTTCCTCAAAATTTTTGAAGCATCACCCCTCTCAGGTCGTGCTTGTCAAAGCGATTCTTCCTCGCGGAAGTTTTCGTCATGACCCGCTAACCGCAGACCGGGCGCTTGCTAAAATTGTGATGCAAGTTCTGTCTGGGAACACGTAATGAGCCAGTTTCATGCAGTGCCAAACGGCCGCATGTTTGATGGCGGGTTTATAGGCGGGTTCAAAAGGTATTGCCGCGTGAAGCTCCATAAGAATCAACAGCTTGCAGCGCATCTCGCGCTTCAGGTCCAGAACATCGAATAACCATGGAATACCCCGGAAACCTGTTTGTCGTCGCGGCCCCCAGCGGGGCCGGCAAGTCCAGCCTCGTCAAGGCCTTGATGGAGCTCGACTCGCGCGTCGTGCCCTCGGTCTCGCACACCACGCGCCCGCCCCGAGGGCAGGAACTGCACGGTCGCGAGTACTACTTTGTGAGCAAGGAAACCTTCGACCAGATGGTCATTCAGGGGGCTTTCCTCGAATGGGCCCTGGTGCATGGCAACCGCTACGGCACCTCGAAAATGGCGATCGAGCAGCGCATCAACCAGGGCGCGGACGTGGTGCTGGAGATCGACTTCCAGGGCGCCATCCAGGTCAAGCGCATCTTCCCGAACGCCGTGCTGATCTTCATCCTGCCGCCCAGCTGGGAAGAATTGCGCTCGCGGTTGGAGCGCCGGGCAGAGGACACCGCCGAGGTGATCGATCTGCGCCTGCAGAACGCCGCCACCGAGATGGCCCACGCCAAGGAGTTCGATTTCGTTATAATCAATGAGTTGTTCGAGCGGGCCCTGTTTGACCTCAAGGCCATCGTCCATGCCCAGCGGCTCAAGTTTTCCGCCCAGCGTATCGCCCGCAGCGATACCTTCCAAGCGCTCAACATCCACTGATTTACGCCCATTTCCCGGAGCCCGCCCATGGCACGCATCACCGTCGAAGACTGTCTGGAACAGATCCCCAACCGCTTTCAGCTCGTGCTGGCCGCGACCTACCGCGCCCGCATGCTGAGCCAGGGCCACGCCCCCAAGATCGAGAGCAAGAACAAGCCCGGCGTGACCGCCCTGCGCGAAATCGCCGACGGCAAGGTCGGCCTGGAAATGCTCAAGAAAGTGCCTCTCTGAGCCGCTTCTGAGCTCTCGTGAAAAACACCGCCCTGCGGTGTTTTTTTTCGCCCCTGCACAGGGTGTACGCATGCCAGGCGCACAGGATCTGTGCATGGACTCAGCGGGATCCATCGTCTCGCGCTAAAGTATGCGGATGATCACCGAGGCCGACAACGGCACCCTCCAGTCCCCTGCGGAGCAGGCACACCCGGCCGCGAGCGCGGCCGCGGCCAGCTTCGCCGCGCTGCTGGGCAAGCTGGATTACCTCGGTCCGACGGACATCGAGAGCATCCGCCAGGCCTACCGGTTTGCCGACGAAGCCCACCTGGGCCAGCTGCGCAAGAACGGTGATCCCTACATCACCCACCCGATCGCCGTCGCCGCCCAATGCGCCGAATGGAAGCTGGACGCCCAGGCCCTGATGGCGGCGCTGATGCACGATGCGATCGAGGACTGCGGCGTGACCAAGGAGGACCTGGTGGAGCGCTTCGGCGCCCCGGTAGCCGACCTGGTGGACGGGCTCACGAAGCTGGAAAAGCTGGAATTCGACACGCGCGAGCAGAACCAGGCCGAGTCGTTCCGCAAGATGCTGCTGGCGATGGCCAAGGACGTGCGGGTCATCCTGATCAAGCTCGCCGACCGCACCCACAACATGCGGACCATGGGCGACATGCCGCGCTCGAAATGGCAGCGCATCAGCAGTGAAACGCTGGAAATCTATGCGCCCATCGCGCACCGGCTGGGCCTGAACTTCACCTACCGCGAGCTGCAGGACCTGGCCTTCCGGTTCCTGCACCCCTGGCGCTACGAGGTGCTTTCAAAAGCCCTCAACAAATCGCGCAACCGCCGCCGCGACCTCATCACCCGGGTCCAGCGCGAGGTGGAGGCGGACTTCGTGCGGCACGGCATGGGCGTGCGCATCATGGGGCGGGAGAAGACGCTCTACTCGGTCTATCGCAAGATGGACAACAAGCACCTGTCGTTTTCGCAGGTCACCGACATCTACGGCTTTCGCATCATCGTTCCCGAGTTGACCGATTGCTACACCGGGCTGGGCGTGCTGCACCAGCTCTACAAGCCGCTGCCGGGCAAGTTCCGCGATTACGTGGCCATTCCCAAGATCAATGGCTACCAGTCGCTGCACACCACACTGATCGGCCCCTTCGGCACCAACATCGAGTTCCAGTTGCGCACCCATGCCATGGACGTGGTGGCCGAATCGGGCGTGGCCGCGCACTGGCTCTACAAGGCCAGCGAACCCAACAGCGACACGTCGCAGCGGCTGGGCACCCAGTGGCTGCAATCCTTGCTGGACATCCAGCAGGAAACGCGCGATGCGACGGAGTTCTGGGACCACATCAAGATCGACCTCTTCCCCGATGCGGTCTACGTGTTCACGCCCAAGAGCAAGATCATGGCGCTGCCACGCGGCGCCACCGTGATGGACTTCGCCTACGCCATCCACAGCGATGTGGGCAACCACACGGTGTCGGCTCGCATCAACGGCGAGCAGCGCCCCTTGCGCACCGAACTGGCGAACGGCGATGTGGTCGAGATCGTCACGGCCGAGAAGGCCGAGCCCAACCCGACCTGGCTGTCCTTCGTCAAGACGGGCCGCGCACGCTCGAAGATCCGGCACCACCTCAAGACGGTGGCCCAGGAGAAGTCGCACGAACTGGGCGAGCGCATGCTTGGCCAGGCCCTGCGCTCCGAAGGCATCGCCACCCTGCCCTCCGAAGTCGGCGAATACCAGGCCACCTGGGAAAAACTCCTTCGATTCACCGGCAACAAGTCGCGCGACGAGCTGCTGTCGGACATCGGCATGGGCAAGCGCATTGCCAACATGGTGGGCAAGAAGCTGGCCGTGCTGCTGGCCGAAACCGGCCTCAAACCCGACGCCTTGCTGATCAGCACCGAGCGCTATGCCAGCGGCCGGGACGAATCGGTCTCGCAAGGCGTGGTCACGCTGGACGGCAGCGAAGGCCTGTCGGTGCAGTACGCGCCCTGCTGCAAGCCGATCCCAGGGGACCGCATCGTCGGGTACCTGGGGCGCGGTGAAGGCCTGGTGGTGCATGCGGACGACTGCCCCACCGGCAAGCGCCTGCTGTTGCGCGACGGGGAGCGGTTCCTGGAAGTCGAGTGGGCCGATGAGCCAGTGCGCTCGTTCGACACCACGGTGATCGTGACCGTGACCAACGGCAAGGGCGTGCTGGCTCGCGTGGCATCCGCCATCGCGGCGGCCGAAGCCGACATTACCCACGTGGACATGGGCGACGAGCCCGCCCAGACCGCGACGGACATCCGCTTCTCGGTGGCCGTGCGCGACCGTCAGCACCTGGCCGATGTGCTGCGCAGCCTCAAGCGCACCACCTCGGTCATCAAGGCCCAGCGCTACAAGCCCTGAATCAGGCCTGCGGTGCCGGGTACTGCACCTCGAGCACTTCCAGCTCCTGCACGCCGCCGGGCACCACCAGGCGCACCACGTCGCCGACCTTGGCCTTGAGCAGGGAGCGCGCCACGGGCGAGACCCAGCTCACCTGAGCCTGAGCGCTGTCCGCCTCATCCACGCCACGGATCGTCACCGTGGTCTCCTGCCCCGCCTCATCGGCGTAGGTCACAGTGGCGCCAAAAAACACCTGATCGCCACCGAAGTGCAATGAAGGGTCGACGACTTCGGCGATTTCGAGTCGCCGGGTCAGAAAGCGGATGCGCCGGTCGATCTCGCGCAGGCGCTTCTTGCCATAGAGGTAGTCGCCATTCTCCGAGCGGTCGCCGTTGCTGGCCGCCCAATGGACGATCTCCACGATCTTGGGCCGCTCGTCGTCGATCAGCGAGAACAGCTCGCCCCGCAGCCGGTCATAGCCGGCGCGCGTGATGTAGTTCTTGCCACCGGGCACGGGCGAAGCGTCGGGCAGATCGTCTTCGTCGTCCGAATCGGTTTCACGGGTGAAGGCTTTGCTCATGACGGGAAATCCCGGGCAAAAAATGAAAAAGCCCGCAGCTTTTGGCTGCGGGCTTTCATATGGTGCGGCTGGCAGGAATTGAACCCACGACCCCTTGGTTCGTAGCTACCAGATCATCTGTAAGTTGTTGATTTATATAGATTCTGTGACCGCTCATTGTACCAAAACTACCCTGTTTAGACATGTATTTCAGAGCCCAGTCCCGCAAAAGTCCCGCAGAGAAATTGCGTGCGAAGTAGCATCGATCAGTTTCTGAGACCGGGGCGCAAACTTTTTCTGTAGCGTGAGCAGGCGCCCGGTGAGTGTTGTGAAGCGACAAAACTGCGCCCGCTCCTTCGGAGCTGTCAGGGAGATAGGTGTCGATAAATATATCTTATCGTGAGTAATTTACAGCACGGAGCAGGGCGATGCCAACGAAAAGTACGAGAGCCTCCCGGGGCGTCCAAGTCGATGACGTTTGGGCCGTGGCCGACGGCGTGCTCGCCCAACGCGAGCGGCCCACGATCGAGCGCGTGCGCACGCACCTCGGTCGCGGATCCGCGCCGGCGCCGCCACCTTGAAGACTTCACCATTCACGTGCCGCAAGGTCGGTCAGAGCCCCTTTCTGCGCAAGTTGATCATTCCATTTGGACGATCTGGATACGTCGTGTTGAGTTCGACTGATCTCTGCCGCTCTACAGGGCGTCAGTTTTCAACGGAAGCCAACAGGCGGCTCTACAACTGCAGTGCAAACGT
This sequence comes from Hydrogenophaga sp. GW456-12-10-14-TSB4, assembly GCF_059424305.1. Lineage (NCBI taxonomy): Bacteria > Pseudomonadati > Pseudomonadota > Betaproteobacteria > Burkholderiales > Comamonadaceae > Hydrogenophaga > Hydrogenophaga sp. GW456-12-10-14-TSB4. The sequence goes on from NZ_JBWKZH010000001.1 coordinate 18,210, forward strand.
CCTTCGTGCCACTTCAAGTTCTGGCATCAACTTGTTCACGACATCGTCGCGTGACATGCGCGAAGTGGCCACGGAAAGACTCATAGCCCCCAGCAACTCACCCTTTCCATTGCGCACCGGCACGGCAATGGAACGCAAGCCAATTTCCAGCTCTTCGTCACTCATCGAATAACCGCACTCGCGCGCAGCCTGCACCTCCTTCATCAGTGCCGCCACGTCAGTCTTTGTTTTCGGCGTAATCGCCTGGCGACTCATTCGCTGAAGGCGGAATTCAACCTCCTCGTCTGACATACCCGCGAGAAGCACTCGCCCGGTTGCAGAACAATAGGCGGGCAATCGCGCGCCGATACCGAGACCGAAAGACAAGCTGCGCCGCTGAGTTGAGCGTGCAACGAAAACGACAAACTGCGAGTCCAGCACCGCCAGCGACGCGGACTCGCGCGTGCGCTCACTCGTGATCTCCAGGATGGGCTGCGCCACCTTGGTCAGGGGCGTAGAGTTCACGTAGGCGTGCACCAGCCGCAAGGTGCGCGGCTCGAGAAAAAAATGCCGCCCCGATGCTCGCGCGTAGCCTAGCTTGACGAGGGTAAGCAGGGCGCGGCGAGTCGAGGCCTTGCTGTGGCCTGTGATATCGGCCGCTTCAGTCAGCGTCAGAGGCGAATTGCTGACGCCGAAGGCCTCGATCAGGAGTAGGCCCTTCTCCAGACCCATGACGTATTCCTTGTCAACTGCACGCGCTTCATCGTCCATTTGCGGCCCCACTCGAAGTTGAATAAGTTCGGTATTCGAACATTTTGCCGGATTTTGTTGTCCTTCATCAACTCAAAAAATACAGTCGCGGTTCACCAAACGGTCAAAAGTTCGTTATCCGAATTCTTCCAAGGCAAGAACCCCACTGCATCATGAGCGTCACCGCCCCTGCGAATAGCGCACCCCTCACCTTCTGGCCACCTGGGAACCTCACCCGCGTGCCATACCACCTGTACCAGGAACCGGCCGTGCTCGACGCCGAGCAACAGCGCATCTTCGAAGGCGCGACCTGGAACTACCTGTGTCTCGAAGCCGAGTTGCCACAACCCGGCGGCTACCGCACGACGTTCCTCGGCCGCATGCCGGTGGTGGTGGCGCGCGACAGCGACGGCGAGGTGTACGCGTTCGAGAACCGCTGCTCGCACCGCGGCGCACTGATCGTCCTGGACGACGGCGGCACCGCGCGTGACTTCCAGTGCGTGTACCACGCATGGCGTTATGACCGCCAGGGCAACCTCAAGGGCATCGCGTTCCAGAACGGCGTAAACGGAGAAGGCGGCATGGACCCTGCTTTCTGCATGAAGAGTCATGGTCCGCGCAAATTGAGAACGAGTGTGTTTTGTGGCCTGGTATTTGGCAGCCTGAGCGACGACGTGCCCGACCTGGAGGACTACCTCGGCCCGGAAATCGCACGCGGCATCTCGCGCGTGCTGCACAAGCCGGTGCAGATCCTCGGCCGCTTCAAGCAGACGCTGCCCAACAACTGGAAGCTCTACGTGGAGAACGTGCGCGACACGTACCACGCGAGCCTGCTGCACGTGTTCTTCACCACGTTCCGGCTCAACCGCCTTTCGCAGAAGGGCGGCGTGGTGGTGAGCGAATGTGGCGGCAACCACATCAGCTTCTCCGCCATCGACCCCATCGCCGAAAATAGCGAGGACTACAAGACCGAGGAACTGCGTTCGGAGAAGGACGACTTCAAGCTCGAGGACGCCACGCTGTTGAAAGGAATAGACGAGTTCGGCGATGGCGTGACGCTGCAGATCCTCTCGGTATTTCCGGGCTTCGTGCTGGCGCAGATACAGAACACCATCGCGGTACGCCAGGTGCTGCCCGAAGGCCTGGAGACCACCGCCCTGAATTGGGTGTACCTCGGCTTCCAGGACGACACACCCGAGCTGCGCACCATGCGTCACAAGCAGTCCAACCTGATCGGGCCGGCCGGCTTCGTATCGATGGAGGACGGCGCTGTGGGCGGCTTTGTGCAACGCGGCATTGCCTCCGCTGGCGCGCAGGAAGCCATCGTCGAGATGGGCGGCGACAGCGTGCGCTCGCAGAGCAGCCGCACCACGGAAGCGTCCGTGCGCGGCTTCTGGAAAGCCTACCGCCTGCACATGGGAGCGGATGCATGAACGCGGTGATCGACACCGCGAGCGCGTTGGCGCTCAACGCGCATTGCGCGCGCTGCATCGACAACGACGAGCTCGAAGCCTGGACGCAGTTCTTCACCGAACACTGCCTCTACCGCGTGACCACCGCCGACAACCATGCGCAAGGCATGGAAGCCAGCCTGATCTACGCCGACTCGCGCGCCATGCTCAACGACCGCGTGCTCTCACTGCGCACCGCCAACGTCTACGAGAAACAACGTTACCGCCACCTGGTGGGCCTGCCCTCCCTGCTGGAGGACACGCCGCGCGGGCGCCGCAGCGAAACCCCGTTTGTGGTGGTGCGCATCATGCGTGGCGGCGAGACCAGCCTCTTCGCCACCGGGCGCTACCTCGACGAGCTGGTGATCGATGGAGGCGATACCCTGCGCCTGGCCAGCCGTGTGGTGGTCTGCGACAGCCACAACATCGACACGCTGCTGGCCATTCCCCTGTGAGCAAGCCGTGAGCACCCCGCACCTCATACGCATCGCCGGGATGGCCACCGCCATCCCCTGCGCCGCTGGTCAGACAGTGCTCGACGCAGTGCGACAGGCCGGCTACGAGATGCCGTTCTCGTGCAACTCGGGCGTGTGCGCGAGCTGCAAGGGCCGCGTCGTCTCGGGCCGGGTGAACCCCGGCGCGGCGGGTGAGCATACGCTCACGGCGGACGAGATCGCGCACGGACAGGTGCTGTTCTGCCAGGCGCGCCCGCTCACCGACATCGAGATCGAACCGCGCCAGATCGAGAAAACCGATCCGAACGCGCGCCGCCAGCTCGCCGCCAGGGTCATGCGCATCGACTTTCTGGCCAGCGACGTGGCGCGCCTCAAGCTGCGTTTTCCGGCGGGCGAGAAGGTGAAGTTCAAGGCCGGCCAGTACCTGCAGGTGCTGCTGCCCGACGGCCAGCGCCGCAGCTTCTCCATGGCCAACCCGCCGCACCAGAACGATGGCGCCGAGCTGCATATCCGCATGCTGGAAGGCGGCGCGTTCTCGCATTGGCTCGCGCACGACCTCAAGGTGGGTGACCACCTCCGGGTCGAACTGCCGCATGGCGACTTTCACCTGCGCGAGGGCAGCACCGCGCCCATCGTGATGCTCGCCAGCGGCACCGGCTTCGCACCCATCAAGTCGATGGTCGAGGACGGCCTGCGCCGGGGCCAGGCACGCGAGATCGCACTCTACTGGGGCGCGCGCACCGAGAAGGACCTGTACCTGCTCGAGCTGGCGCGCGGCTGGGGAGAGCAGGCCGGCCTGCGCTTCGTGCCCGTGCTCTCCGAACCCGAGGCCGGCTGGAGCGGTCGCACCGGCTTCGTGCACCAGGCCGTGCTGCAAGACCACGACAGTCTTGCCGGCCACCAGGTCTACGCCTGCGGCGCGCCTGCCATGGTGAGCGCGGCGCGCAGCGATTTCGTCGAAACCCGCGGCCTGCCGCCCGATGCGTTCTTCTGCGACGCGTTCGTGGTGGCCCAGCCCCGCACCTCCGCGCTGACCGACTGAAGCACACCCGAAGAAGAGCCATTCCATGACCCATCCCAACCCCTACGACAACGTTCCCACCAGCGACTTCGACCCGTACGCCACCGAGGTGCTGGCCAACCCCTATCCCCACTACGAGCAGCTGCGCGAACTCGGCCCCTGGGCCTGGCTGGAGCGCTACGGCGTGCTTGCGGTCGCACGCCACGACGAAGTGCAGCGCATCCTGTCTCAGCCCGACATCTTCTGTTCCAGCGCGGGCGTGGGCCTTGCCAACTTCCACACCGAGACGCCCTGGCGCAAGCCCAGCATCATTCTCGAAGCAGACCCGCCCCACCACAGCCGCACCCGCAAGGTGGTGGCGCGCGTGCTCTCGCCCGCATCGATCGGACGCCTGCGCGCCACTTTCGAGGACGTGGCCGCGCGCATGGTCGACGAGCTCGTGGAACGCGGCTCGTTCGACGCCGCCAAAGAACTGTGCGAGGCCTTTCCCATTAAGGCCTTCGGCGACGCGGTGGGCCTGCCCGCCGAGGGGCGCGAGCACCTGCTGCCCTACGGTGACATGGTGTTCAATGGCTTCGGCCCGATCAACGAGCGTTTCCAAGACCGAATGAACAGCTCGGGCGAAGCGGTGAACTGGATCGCCAAGGTCTGCCAGCGCGACGCGCTCACGCCCGACGGCCTGGGCGCCCAGCTGTTCGCCGCCGCCGACGCGGGCGAGATAGGCCACGACGAGGCCGGCATGCTGGTTCGCACCCTGCTCTCCGCCGGGCTGGACACCACCGTGTTCACCCTGTGCAACGCCTTCACCAGCTTCGCGCGCAACCCCGGTCAATGGGCCCTGCTGCGCGACGACCCCTCGCTGGCGCGCCAGGCACTCGAAGAGGTACTGCGCTACGACAGCACCTTCCACTCTTTCTACCGCACCAGCACCCAGGACGTGGAACTCGGCGGCATCACCGTGAAGCAGGGCCAGAAGATCGTGGTGTTCATCGCCTCGGCCAACCGCGACCCGCGCCGCTGGCCCGAAGCCGACCGCTTCGACATCACCCGCCGCGCCACCGGCCACATGGCCTTCGGCACGGGCATTCATGGCTGCGCCGGCCAGATGATGGCGCGCCTCGAAGGCGAGATCGTGCTCACCGCACTGGCCCGCCGCGTGGCCTCGATCCGCCTCGACGGCGAACCGGTCCAGCACTTCAACAACACGGTGCGCGGGCTCAAGAGCATGCCCGTGACGGTCGAGCCGCTGCTGGCCGCCGTGCACTGACATCCCGCCCCATTCGAACTAGAAGAGAGAAACCCACGATGCCCCAGATCGTCTACGTACAACCCGACGGCTCCCGAGAAGCCGTGCCCGCCAGTCCCGGCGCTACCGTCATGATGACCGCTGTCGGCCACGGCATTCCCGGCATCGTCGCCGAGTGCGGCGGCTCCGCCATGTGCGCCACCTGCCACGTGTACGTGGACCCGGCCTCGATCGGCTTCCTGCCGCCCATCAGCGACGTCGAGGACGAAATGCTGGCCAGCGCCGCGGGCGAGCGCCGCGAACACAGCCGGTTGGGCTGCCAGCTCGCGCTGGCGCCCGGCGTGGACCAGCTGATCGTGCACATCCCGGAGCGGCAGGTCTGATGGCCCACGGCACCGTCATCGTCGGCACCGGGCAGGGCGGCTTCCAGCTCGCGGCCTCGCTGCGCGATTCGGGTTATGCCGATCCCATCACCCTGGTCGGCGACGAGCCCGGCCTGCCTTACCAGCGCCCCCCGCTGTCCAAGGCCTTCCTTCAAGGCAAGGTGGACGACACCGGCCTGCTGCTGCGCCCGCCCCCGTTCTACCAGCGCATCGATGCCCGCGTGCTCGGCGGCACGCGCGTGGCGCGCATCGACCGCGCGGCGCGTGGCGTGCACCTCTCCAGCGGCCAGACCCTGCCCTACGACCACCTGGTGCTGGCCACCGGCGCGACCGCGCGCACCCTGTGCGTGCCCGGAGCGGGGTTGTCCGGCGTGCACGTGCTGCGCGGTCTGGAGGACGCGCGGCGCATCCGAGAGCAACTGGCCCGCGCGCGCTCGGTGGCCGTGGTCGGCGCCGGCTTCATTGGCTTGGAACTCGCGGCCGTGGCGCGCGGCCAGGGCCTGCCGATGCACGTGATCGAGGCCACGGCACGGCCCCTGCTGCGCGCCCTCTCCGAGCCCATGGCGCGACACCTGCAAGCCTTCCACGAAGCCCAGGGCACGCAATTCCACCTGAACACGCAGCTCGACGCCATCGAAGGCGAGGACGGCCGCGCCACCGGCCTGCGCCTGCACGGCGGTGGCCGCATCGTCGCCGACCTCATCGTGATCGCGGTAGGCGTCACGCCCAACGACCAGCTGGCGCGCGACGCCGGGCTGGCGGTGGGCAATGGCATCGAGGTCGACGAGCTGCTGCTCACCAGCGACGCCGCCATCTCCGCGCTCGGCGACTGCGCGAACTTTCCGTTCGCGGCCGATGGCGGCTCCCGCGTGCGCATCGAGTCGGTACAGAACGCCGTTGACCAGGCGCGCTGCATCGCCGCGCGCCTGTGCGGTCAACCCCTGCCGTACGCCAAGGTGCCCTGGTTCTGGAGCGAGCAAGGCCCTTGCCGGCTGCAGATGGCCGGCCTGGCCGCGCCGGGCGACCGCAGCGACATCGAGGGCGATCCGGCCAGCGGCCGCTTTTCGGTGCTGCGCTACCGCGGCGATCAACTCAGCGCCGTCGAATCCCTCAACGACCCTGCCGCCTACATGCGCGCGCGCACGGCCCTCGCGCCGGTGCTAGCACCGACCTGAGCTCCCTCAGTCCCATTCGACATCCACACCTTCCCACAGAAAGAGACAACACATGACAGCAGCATCCCGGGTCATCGCGGTCACTGGCGGCGCCAGCGGCATCGGTTTCGCCTTCTCCGAAGCCCTCGCGCGCGCGGGCCACCAGGTCGTCATCGCCGACCTGCGCGGTGCCGTCGAAGCGGCCGAACGCCTCAGTGCCCAGGGCCTGAAGGCCATCGGCACGCAGACCGATGTGGTCAAGCCCGCCGACGTGGCGGGCATGGTCGAACAGGCCGTGAAGGCGTTCGGCCGGCTCGACGTGCTGGTGAACAACGCCGGCCTGTTCACCACGCTCACGCTCAAACCGTTCGACCAGATCAGCGACGCCGAGTGGATGCGGGTGATGGAGGTCAACACCCTGGGGCCTTTCGTGTGCGCCAAAGCGGTCGTGCCCGAAATGCGCAAGAACGGGTTCGGCCGCATCGTGAACATCGCGTCCACCACGCCGATCAAGGGCACGCCCAACATGCTGCACTACGTGGCCAGCAAGGGCGCGGTGATCGCGTTCACGCGCTCGCTAGCCCGCGAACTCGGCAAGGACGACATCACCGTCAACGCCATTGCCCCGGGCTTCACGCTGAGCGACGGTGTGCTCGACAACGACCTGCACAGCAAGATGGGCGACGTGGTGCGCAAGACCAGCCGCTCGCTGCAGCGCGACCAGGTGCCTGAAGACCTGGTGGGCGCCCTGCTCTTCCTAGCCAGCGACGGCGCGGGCTTCATCACCGGCCAGACCATCGCCGTCGACGGTGGCTCGGTATTCATCTGATCGGTTGACTCACCATGACCGACACCGCATACGGCAAGCCTTTCCTCTACATCGATGGCGAATTCATCGAAGGCGGCGACCGCCAACACCAGGACATCATCAACCCCGCCAACGGCGAGGTGATCGGCTCGTTGCCGCACGCGCGCCGCGACGACCTTGACCGCGCACTGAACGCGGCGCAACGCGCCTTCGAGAGCTGGCGCAAGAGTTCGCCGCTCGAGCGCTCGAAGGTGCTGCGCCGCGTGGCCGAGCTCACGCGCGAACGCGCACCGCAGGTCGCCCGCCAGATCACTCTCGACCAGGGCAAGCCGCTGAGCGAGGCGCTGCTGGAGGTGACCACCTGTGCCGAACACGCAGAGTGGCACGCCGAAGAATGCCGCCGCATCTATGGCCGCGTGATCCCCGCACGCCTGCCCCACGTGCGCCAGCTGGTGCTGCGCGAGCCCGTGGGCGTGTGCGTGGCCTTCACGCCCTGGAACTTTCCGTTTAACCAGGCCATCCGCAAGATGGTGGCGGCGATCGGCGCGGGTTGCACGCTTGTGCTGAAGGGGCCAGAGGATTCGCCGGGCGCGGTGATCGCGCTCGCGCGCATGTTCCACGACGCGGGTCTGCCCCCGGGCGTGCTCAACGTGGTGTGGGGTGTGCCGGCCGAGGTGTCGGACCACCTGATCCGCTCGCCGATCTCGCGCAAGGTATCGTTCACCGGCTCGGTGCCGGTGGGCAAGCAGCTGGCGTCGCTCGCCGGCCTGCACATGAAGCGCATCAGCATGGAGCTGGGCGGGCACTCGCCGGTGGTGGTGTTCGACGACGCCGACGTGGACGACGCGGCCCATCTGCTGGCGCGTTTCAAGGCGCGCAACGCGGGGCAGCTGTGCATTGCACCCAGCCGCTTCTTCGTGCAGGAGAAGGTGTACGACCGCTTTCTCGACACCTTCACGAAAGCCTACGGTGGCTTGAAGGTGGGCGACGGCATGGACAAGGACACGCAGATGGGCCCCCTGGCGCACCTGCGCAGGGTCGATGCCATGGAAGGCTTGGTGGCCGATGCGCTGGAGCGTGGCGCGAAGCTGGCCAGCGGCGGCACGCGGCTCGCTGGCCCTGGCTACTTCTACCCGCCCACCATCCTCACCGACATTCCCGACGACGCGCGCCTGATGGTCGAAGAACCCTTCGGTCCGGTCGCGCCGATCACGCGCTTCAAGGACACCGACGAGGTATTGAAGCGCGCCAACGCCCTGCCCTTCGGCCTCACCGGTTTCGTTTTCACCGGCTCCATCAACACCTCGGAGCGCATGGTCAACGGCCTCGAGGTGGGCATGGTCAACGTGAACCATTTCGGCATCACGCTGGCCGAGACGCCGTTCGGTGGCGTGAAGGACAGCGGCATCGGCAGCGAAGGCGGCAGCGAAACCTTCGACGGCTACCTCGTCACTAAATTCGTTTCGCAGGCAAGCCCTGCTTGATCACCAGTACTACAAGAAGCCAGCACCGCCCAGGGGGCCGGACCCGCCTTTCCCTTCAATCCAGGAGACAACCTCATGATGCAACGCAGAACCCTCATCAAATCGGCGGCGGCAGCCGCTTCCCTTGGAGCCCCCACCCTTGGCGTCTTCGCCCAGCAAGTGGTAACCCTGAAGTTCCATACCTTCATGGCGCCGACCTCGAATGTCTATCTCAATGCACACAAGGCATGGATGTCGAAAGTGGAGAACGACTCGGGCGGACGTATCCGCTTCGAGGGCTTTCCTGCCATGCAGCTGGGGGGCTCACCAAGTCAACTTTTCGACCAGGCACGGGATGGTGTTGTCGATATCGTATGGACTTTGGCTGGACTTACCCCCGGTCGATTCCCTCGGACCGAAGTGTTCGAACTGCCGTTCATGACCATGGACGGCATCGGAGCGTCGCGTGCCGCCTGGGAGTACCTCGAAACCCACGCCAGCGATGAGTTCAAGGACGTCCAACCACTCGCTTTTCATACCCATGGTCCAGGAGTGCTGCACTCGAAAAGCAAGGCCATCAACAGCGCTTCCGACCTGCGCGGCCTGAAGATGCGAGGGCCGACCCGCCAAGCGACTAAGTTGCTCGCAGCAGCAGGAGCATCCGCGGTAGGCATGCCGCTGCCACAGATTCCAGACGCGCTGTCCAAAGGCGTCATTGACGGCGCAGCCTTGCCTTGGGAAGTGATTCCTTCGGTCAAGGTGCATGAGCTTGTTCAGCACCACAGCGAGTTCGCGCCCGGCAAGCCAGCTCTTTACAACACGGCGTTTGTGATGGTGATGAACAAAAGAAAATATACATCGTTGCCTCCGGATATCAAAAAGGTGATCGACGACAACTCGGGCCTGGAAACCTCGGCTTGGTTCGGCAAGGTGCAACAAGATCATGACCCCATCAGTCGCAAGATGGCGACCGATCGAGGCAACAAGGTACACGTGTTCAGCGAATCGGAAACCAGCGAGTTTGTCAAACTGACTGGCACCATCGCCAGCGAATGGGTCCAGGAGATGGACAAGCGCGGGCAGGACGGTGCCAAGCTCTTGGCTGGCGCAAAGGCGCTCATTGCCAAACATAAACCAAAGGCTGCATGAGCGGCCTTGCGCGCCTGGCCATCTCGATCGGCGATCCGAACGGCATCGGACCGGAGATCACGCTAAAGGCACTTGCCACTCTGACAGAGTCTGAGCGCGACCGTATTACGCTGTTCGGCCCGAATTCGGTGCTGCGCCGCTGCGCCGAGCAATTGAACCTTAGCGGGATGCTAGATGGTGTTCGTTGCAACGAGGTAGGCGCCCTCGATCCGGCTGCAGCTGTACCTGGTCGCATCGACGCGGCCGCTGGCGCCTCGTCGGTGGCCAGCGCTACGGCGGCCATTCAGGCTGCGCAGGCTGGCGAGTTCGACGCCGTGATCGCCTGTCCTCACCACGAGACAGCGATCACGCAGGCAGGTATAGCGTTCAGCGGGTACCCCTCTCTTGTGGCGCGTGTGTGCGGCCAATCTGCCGACTCCGTTTTCTTGATGCTGGTGGGGGCGGGCTTACGCATCGTGCACGTCACGCTCCACGAGAGCGTTCAAACAGCACTTGATCGTCTGAGCACCGACCTGATCGTGCGCGCCACTCAGGCAGGCATCGTCGCGTGTCAGCGGCTGGGCGTGGAAACGCCTCGCATCGGCATGTTCGGTATCAATCCACACGCATCCGAAGGTGAGCTTTTCGGACCGGAGGACGCTCGCTTGATGGTGCCTGCGGTGGCGCAGCTGCGCTCAGCAGGCCACCATGTCAGTGGGCCCACAGGTGCAGACACGCTGTTGGCAAACAGGCAGCACGATCTCTATGTGGCCGTCTTCCACGACCAGGGTCACATTCCAATCAAGTTGCTGGCGCCCCACGCCGCAAGTGCCCTCAGCGTGGGAGGCAACGTCGTGCTGTCCAGTGTCGGGCATGGAAGTGCCATGGACATCGCCGGCAAGGGAATTGCCAGTCCCGAGGCCTTGCTTCGCACGATTTACCTGCTGAACTCCACGCTGAGCGAGTGACTTCCTAAATTTGACAGTCTCCTCCTATGGTCAACCCAAACTGCGCTAACAAAGTCGTTCGAATTCCGACTGTTCGGGTGCGATCGCGATTCGTGAGGCGGACTGCTTCAGACGGTAGCTCTTGCCTTCGAACCCCAGCGTCGAGCAGCGGTGTATCAGTCGATCAAGGATGGTGGTGGCCATGGTGACGTCGGCCAGGTACTTGCTCAGGTCCTGCACCAAAAGATTTGAGGTGATGACGATGGCGCGGCGCAGGTTGTAGCGCTGGTGAACGATGGCATAGAGGAGTTCGTCGCTGATGTCGGCGATGCGCCGGGCCAGAGACTGGTCATCTAGCACGAGCAGGTCCGAGGACTCCACACATCCCACGGCCTGCACGCTGGTGCTTGGCTGTGGCGAACATGAGGACTCGGTCCTTGCGGTTCTCGTCGTGATCTTGTGGATTTGGCGATAGCGCCGGATGTTTCGTGCCGACCCAGCCTAACAACATCGAAGGTCATTTAGGTAACCGCTCACGACGCCCCCAGTGTTTACCCTGATTTCGTGGAGTGAACATAACCGTAGAATGAACAACATAATCACCAGACGGACAATCCGGATTGCGAACTGGATCAAGTCTCACTTCCTAGGTACTCACGCCTTCTCCTCAATTCACCAAATGATCAACCGCAGAACCATCGTTCAGTTGGCAGTAGGGATGGCCTTGGGCGCTCCCTCGCTGACAGGCTTTGCTCAGCAGTCGATCACTTTGCGATTTCACACTTTCATGTCTCCCATGTCCAACGTATGGGTCAGCATGAACAAGGTATGGATGGAAAAGGTGCAACGGGAATCAGATGGGCGCATCCGGTTTGAGGCGTACCCCGCGATGCAGCTTGATGGCGCGCATGTGCAGCCATACGACCAGGCACGGGATGGCGTGGCTGACATCGTTTGGACACTGACCGGCTATTCACCTGGAGGCTTTCCTTGCAGCGAGGTGTTTGTCCTGCCGTTCATGACGACCAACGCCGAGGCTACTTCCAAGGCTTTCTGGGAGTTCATCAAGACAAAAGCGTCCAACGAACACAAGGAAGTGCATCCCATTGCAGTGCAGGTTCATAGGCCGGGGATGCTCCACACCCGCGACCGCCTCTTTGAGGCTCCGTACGACTTGCGCGGCCTGAAAATGCGCGGTCCAACCAGACAAACTACGAAGATGCTGGGATACCTCGGCGCCAATGCTTTGGGCATGCCGCTGCCCAAGATTCCCGACGCACTGCAAAAGGGGCCTCTCGACGGTTGCGTGATCCCTTGGGATGTCGTTCCCTCCGTAAAGGTGCACGAATTAACGAAGTTTCACAGTCAGTTCGATCCAGCCAGTGGCGCGCTCTACACCACGACATTCGTGACGGCAACAAACAAACGGAAGTACGAGTCCCTGCCGCCAGATGTCCGGAAGGTGCTGGACCCCAACTCGGGCATAACCGCTTCTGCGTCCTTGGGGCGCGCCCACCAATGTGGCGACGACCCTGCCCGCAAGTTGGTGGAGGCACGCGGCAACGTGACCCATAACTTCGGGCAGGTCGAAGCCCAAGAGTTCAGGCGCGCAGCAAGCCAGGTAGAGGTCGAATGGGTCAAGGACATGGAGAGCCGCGGCTTCGATGGTCGCGATCTTTTGTCAACAGCCCGGGCCTTGATCGAAAAACACACAAAAACTACCAAGACATAAAGACACTCCATGAATCAACTGCCCAAAGAAAACACCCCACGGCTGGCCAACCGGGTTGCGATCGTGACCGGCGCGGCGCAAGGTATCGGAGAGACATACGCTCGTGCATTGGCTCAAGAAGGTGCCTCCGTGGTCTGTGCCGATGTGCTGGACGCCACCGGGGTGGTCAACCAGATCATTGAGAAGGGTGGCCGGGCGGTGTTTGTCCACACAGACGTGACGTCCCGCGAATCGGTGGAGAAGATGGTTGGGTCCGCACTTCAGGCGTTCGGCCGCATTGACGTGCTGGTCAACAACGCCGCAATTTTCGGCAACCTTGCCCTCAAGCCGTTCGAGCAGATCGAGTCGACCGAGTGGGACAAGGTGATGTCCGTCAACGTGCGCGGCTCCTTCGAGTGCGCCAGAGCGGTCAGCCCCGTGATGCGTCAGCAGCGCTACGGCAAGATCATCAACATCGCCTCCGGCACGGTTTTCAAGGGCACGCCGCTCTTCCTGCACTACGTCACCTCCAAGGGCGCCGTGGTGGCGATGGCGCGCTGTCTGGCGCGTGAATTGGGTAACGACAATATCTGCGTCAATACACTGGCGCCGGGCCTGACCCTGAGCGCCAATGTCAGCGCAAATCCCGACTGGCAGGGCTCAATCGCTTCAGGCATCGTTTCGTCCCGCTGCATCAAGCGTGATCAGGTACCCGACGACCTGACCGGCACCTTGATCTACCTCGCCAGCGCCGACAGTGACTTTGTCACCGGTCAGGTGATTGTGGTTGATGGCGGATCGGTCACACATTGAGCACTCCTATGCACGCCACAGCAGAACTCTTGATCGATGGCCGGTGGATGCCCGCCAGCCAGGGCCTCGAAGTGCCCAGCCTGGACCCGGCCAACGGCAGCCAGATCGGTTGCTTCAGCGCTGCCACCCGGGCAGACGCAGAGGCGGCCATTTCGGCTGCACGCAGAGCCTTTGAAAAGCCCACGTGGGCCCAGTCGCCGCGGCTGCGGCAGAACGTGATGAACGAATGGGCAAGCCGGCTAGAGCACAAGGCTGAAGCACTGGCCCAACTGCTAACGCAAGAGAATGGCAAGGTGATCGCGCAATCGCGGGGTGAGCTGATGGGAGCCATCTCGGAGATCCGTTACTACGCGGGTCTGGCCCGGCACATACCAGGCCACGTGCTCGAGGTGGAACCCGGCGTATTTTCCACGATGCTGAAAGAGCCGGCCGGCGTCGCCGGCATCATCGTCCCTTGGAACGCTCCCGTGATCCTGCTTATCCGGTCGATCACCCCCGCGTTGGCCGCTGGCTGTACTTGCGTGATCAAGCCTGCACCGCAGTCCGCACTCATCACCGCTGCGGTGATCAGGGAACTGGCCGACGTGACTGGACTGCCGCCCGGTGTGGTGAACCTGGTGAGTGAGCAAGGCCACGACGTGGCGCAGTTGCTCACCTCCTCGCCAGAGGTGGATGTGGTCAGCTTCACGGGCTCCAACCTGACGGGGCAGCGCATCATGGCCGCCGCTGCTCCCACTATGAAGAAACTGTCGCTCGAACTGGGTGGCAAGTCATGCTGCCTGGTTTTTGAAGATGCCGATATCGACCACATCGCGCCTCAACTGGCTGCCGCTGCGACGGTCATCTCTGGTCAGCAATGCACGGCGGCGCGCCGGGTGTTGGTTCACGCGTCACGCTATGAGGCGATGAAAAAAGCGCTGGCCAATGCACTGGCGGCAATCAAAGTGGCGCCCGGAAATACCCCGGGCGCCCAGATGGGTCCCTTGATCGATCTCTCTACCACTGAGTTGGTGCAACGTCGCATCGAGCAGGCGATGGACGACGCAGACGAAGTGATCCTGCGCGGTCAGCGTATCGGCGGAAACCTGCGGCTTGGCGGGTTTGTCTCGCCCACCTTGGTCGCGCACCGGGATGCCAGTGCATCTTTTGTCCAAGAGGAGATTTTCGGCCCCTTGGTCGTGCTGGAAAAGTTTGAAACCGAAACCGAAGCGGTGGCGCGGGCCAATCACACCGAGTTCGGGTTGTCCGCGAGTGTCTGGACCGAGCAGGGCGCGCGCGCCTGGCGTATCGCTCGAGCGCTGCGCAACGGCACCGTTTGGATCAACGACCACAACAAGCTGTGCGCTGAAGCGGAGACCGGCGGCTATCGCCGCAGTGGCTTGGGCCGTCTCCACGGCTTTGACGCGTTGATCGATTTCACCGAGATCAAACACATCTATCAGAACGTAGGTGTGCTTGATCCACCCAAGGGCTGACTCCACAAGCCTGCCCGAATCCTTAGTACTTATAGGAGAGAACGAATCATGTTTCCCAAAAACACGTGGTATGTAGGCGCTACGCCCAGCGAACTCGATGGAAAGCCCCTTGGCCGCAAGATTTGCGGCGAGTCCATCGTGTTTTTCCGTGGCCCCGACAACAAGGTGGCCGCTGTCGAAGACTTTTGCCCCCACCGCGGTGCTCCGTTGTCGCTGGGCAAGGTTGAAAACGGCAAACTGGTTTGTGGCTACCACGGTCTGGAAATGGGTTGCGATGGCAAGACGGTTGCCATGCCATGCCAACGCGTGGGCGGCTTCCCCGCCGTGCGGACGTATCCCGTAGTGGAGCGCTACGGGTTCATCTGGGTCTGGCCTGGCGATGCGCAAGAGGCCGACCCCTCCAAGATCCACCATCTGGCCTGGGCCGATGACCCCGAGTGGGCCTACAGCGGTGGGCTGTACCACGTCAAATGCGATTACCGGCTCATGATCGACAACCTCATGGACCTGACTCACGAGACTTACTTGCACCCGAACTCAATTGGTCAAAAGGAAATCGATGAGTCGCCGCCCAAGACGCGGATGGATGGAGACTGCGCCATCACCGAGCGTTACATGGAGGGCATCATGGCGCCGCCATTCTGGCGTGCGGGCTTGCGCGGAAACAACCTGGCCGACGATGTTCCAGTGGACCGGTGGCAAATCTGCCGCTTCTATCCGCCAAGCCATGTGCTGATCGATGTGGGTGTGGCGCACGCGGGCAAGGGCGGCTTCAATGCAGACCCCAAGGTCAAAGCCTCCAGCACAGTCATCGACTTCATCACACCTGAAACCGAGTCCTCGACCTGGTACTTTTGGGGCATGGCCAGGAACTTCAATGCGCAGGACCAGGCGTTGAGCGAGCAGATCCGCACCAGCCTGAGCAAAGTTTTCTCCGAGGACCTCCAGATGCTGGAGATGCAGCAGCAGAACCTGGAGCGCAACGCCGGGCGCAAGCTACTGAGCCTGAACATCGATGGCGGTGGCGTGCAAGCCCGCCGCATCATCGATCGGTTGCTGGTTGCGGAAAAATCCGCTGCCTGATGTTTTCCCGATCCCACCACAACAGGAGACACAGATGAACTCACGGCGCTTTGTTTTGACACGAGGAGCCGCGCTGATCGGCGCGGCCTCCAGCGGAATTTTGTTGCCCCGGTGGGCGCAGGCGCAAACCAGCAATCTGCGGGTTGGCCTGATGCTGCCGTTCACAGGTACCTTTGCCCAGCCCGGTATCGCCGTCGAAAACGGCTTCCGGCTGGCGCTGGCGCAAAACGGCGGCAAGCTCGGTGGCCGCGAGGTGGAGTTCTTCAAGGTCGATGACGAATCCAATCCGGCCAAGGGCATCGAGAACGCGACCCGCCTGGTAATGCGTGACAAGGTCGACGTGCTGGTGGGTTCGGTGCACTCGGGCGTGCAGATGGGCATTCACAAGGTCGCACGCGATACAGGAGTTCTCAACATCATTCCCAATGCCGGCGTGCACGTGGCCACCCGGGCCCAGTGTGCGCCCAATGTGTTTCGAACCAGCTTCACCAACGCCCAGCCTACCCTGGCTTTGGGCAAGGCCATGGTCGACCGAGGCCACAAGAAGGCGGTGTGGATCACCTGGAACTACGCCGCAGGCGACGAGGCCTTTGAGGGTTTCGAAAAGAGCTACACCGAAGCCGGTGGCACCATCATCAAGAAGCTCGGCCTGCCCTTTCCCAACGTGGAGTTTCAGTCGCTGTTGACCGAGATTGCGTCTTACAAGCCCGACGCCGTGGCTTGCTTCTTCGCCGGTGGCGGTGCAGCCAAGTTCCTGCGCGACTACGCTGCGGCCGGCCTGAACAAGACGATCCCACTGTACGGCTCGGGCTTCCTGACCGAGGGCGTGCTCGATGCAGCAGGCGAAGCTGCCGAGGGCGTTCTCACCACGCTGCACTACAGCGACTCGCTGGATATCCCGCGCAACAAGCAGTTCCGCCTCGACTATGTAAAGGCGTTCAAGGCGCAGCCCGATGTGTATGCCGTTCAGGGATACGACGCGGGCTTGCTGCTCGTCAAGGGTGCCAACGCAGTCAAAGGCGACTTGTCGAACAAACCGGCACTGTACGCAGCGCTGGAAGGCGCCACCATCGACAGTCCGCGCGGGAAATGGACCATGAGCAAGGCCCACAACCCGATCCAGGACATCTACCTGCGCCAGGTGGTCAACAAGGACAACAAGGTGATCGGCATTGCTCAGAAGGCTGTGGCCGATCCCGCCACGGGTTGCCGCATGGGTTGAGTCTTTCGCGCCCCGGTTGTCCTCCAGCGGCGGAGTTCGTCCAAAAGATGTTCCGCCGCTTTTCTTCGTCCTTTTGTTCCTTAACTCATGGATTTCGCCAACTTCCTCATCCAGTTGCTCAACAGCCTGCAGTACGGCCTGTTGCTGTTCATGCTGGCCGCGGGCCTCACGCTGATCTTCGGGATCATGGGTGTGGTCAACCTGGCGCACGGCAGCTTCTACATGCTGGGCGCTTACCTGGCCTGGTTTCTGGTGGGCCAGTTCGACAGTCTGGTGCTCGCCATCGTGGTGGGCACGGTGATCGCCGTGGCGCTGGGCTGGGTGCTGGAGTGGACCCTGTTCCGGCACTTCTACCACCGCGACCACCTCGACCAGGTGCTGCTGACCTTCGGTCTGATCTACATCTTTGAAGAGGTGCGCTCCATCCTCTGGGGCGACGACGTGCACGCGGTGCAGGTGCCCGAGGTGCTGAACTGGTCGATCCCGCTGACCGAGAACCTCTCCTACCCGGTCTACCGGCTGGTGATGTCGGGCGTGTGCATCGCGCTGGCGCTCGGTCTGTACCTGCTCATTTCCAAGACCCGCCTGGGCATGAAGATCCGCGCCGGTGCGTTCAACCGCGAGATGACCGAATCGCTGGGCATCAACATCCGCCTGATCCACGGCGTGGTGTTCGCGCTGGGCGTGGCGCTGGCCGCCATCGCCGGCATGATCGCCTCGCCCATCGCGAGCGTTTACCCCGGCATGGGCAGTTCGGTGCTGATCATGTGTTTTGTGGTGGTGGTCATCGGTGGCATCGGCTCAGTGCGTGGCGCGCTCGTGGCCGCCCTGCTCGTGGGCCTGGTCGATACCTTCGGCAAGGTGCTGGTGCCGCAGATTGCCGGCATGGCCGTCTACATGCTCATGGCCGCCGTGCTGCTCTACAAGCCCGAAGGGCTCTTCAAACAATGAGCTCCCCCAAAGCCCAACTCGAAAAGCTGCCGCGCAGCATCCAGGCCATCCTGGTGCTGGGAGCCATCGCGCTCGCCGCGTTTCCACTCATCCCCGTCACCGGTAGCGACTTCTACCTGCAGATGCTCTCGCAGATGATGATCCTGGCGATCTTCGCCATGAGCCTGGATCTGCTGCAGGGCGTTACCGGTCTTGTGTCGCTCGGACACGCGGCTTACTTTGGTCTTGCCGGCTACGCGCTGGCTTTCCTCACCCCGGCGGACACTCCCATCAGCCTGTGGTGGTCCCTGCCCGCCTCGGCGCTGGGCGCGGGACTGGCCGCGCTCGTCATCGGCTTCTTCTTGGTTCGCACCCACGGTATTTACTTCATCATGGTCACCATGGCCTTCGCGCAGATGGTGTTCTTCCTGTTCTTCGACAACAAGGCGCTCGGGGGGTCGGACGGCGTGTACGTGAACTTCCGCCCCACCGCCTCGGTGTTCGGCTGGAGCGGCATCGACCTCGAGAACAAGACAACCTTCTTCTACTTCACGCTCCTGCTGCTCGTGCTGGTCTATGCCTTCCTGCGCCGCCTGTTGTTCTCTCCTTTTGGCCGGGTGCTCGCGGGCATTCGCGTGAACGAGCACCGCATGCGCGCGGTGGGCTTTGGGACCTTCGGCTACAAACTCACGGCCTTCACGCTAGCAGGGGCGCTGGCCGGCGTGGCGGGCTTCCTGTGGGCCGCGCAGACCGGTTATGTGAACCCCGAGTTGATGGGTTTCCACATGAGTGCACACGCCATCATGATGGTCATCCTCGGGGGCATGGGCAATTTCGCTGGCGCCATCGTGGGGGCCTTCGCGTTCGAGTACGTGATGCACTTCTTCAAGGACCTCACCAAACACTGGCAGCTGCTCATGGGCACGTTCATCGTGCTGGTGGTGGTGCTGGCGCCGCGCGGCTTGCTGGGTCTGGTGCAGCGCTTCGCCAGCCCGAAGGAGCGCCCATGAACGAACTGCTGCTCTCCGCCCGCAACCTGACCAAGCGCTTCGGGGGTCTGGCCGCGGTCAACGATGTGTCGGTGGACCTGCACCGCGGTCGCATCCACGCGGTGATCGGCCCCAACGGCGCGGGCAAGTCCACGCTGACCAACCTGCTCTCGGGCGACCTGCCTCCCACCTCGGGCCGCATCACGCTCAACGGGGTCGAGACGGCGGGCAAAAGCCCCGAAAAAATCTCGCGCCTGGGCCTGGGCCGCAGCTACCAGAAAACCAACATCTTCCTGCCCTTCACCGTGTGGGACAACGTGCGACTGGCGGCCCAATCGCGCGAACGGCATGTGCCGTGGAACCCGCTGCGCTGGGTGTCCTCGGCCAGCGCCATGGGTGCCGTGAACCAGCGCTGCGAACGTGCGCTGGAACTCGCCGGCCTCACAGAGCGCGCCGACGTGGTGGCCGGCACCACCAGCCACGGCGAACAGCGCCAACTGGAGATCGCCATGACCCTGGCCACCGAACCCACCGTGCTGTTGCTCGACGAACCGCTGGCCGGCATGGGCCAAGCCGAGGCCGAGAGCATGGTGGCGCTGCTGCTGCGGTTGAAAAAGGACCACGCCATCATGCTGGTGGAGCACGACATGGACGCCGTGTTCACCCTGGCCGACCAGCTCACCGTGATGGTGAACGGCCAGGTGATCGCCAGCGGCACGCCGGCTCAGGTGCGCGGTGATGCGTCGGTGCAAGCGGCTTACCTGGGTGAGGAACACTGATGAGCGCTTTGACGAACGCATTGGT
Source organism: Hydrogenophaga sp. GW456-12-10-14-TSB4 (assembly GCF_059424305.1). Lineage (NCBI taxonomy): Bacteria > Pseudomonadati > Pseudomonadota > Betaproteobacteria > Burkholderiales > Comamonadaceae > Hydrogenophaga > Hydrogenophaga sp. GW456-12-10-14-TSB4. Next base: position 38,022 of record NZ_JBWKZH010000001.1, read on the forward strand.
TGAGGCCACCGGCCTGCACACCCACTACGGCGCCAGCCACATCCTGCGCGGCATCGACTTCACCGTGGGCCAGGGCCAGACGATCGGCCTCATGGGGCGCAACGGCATGGGCAAGTCCACGCTGCTCAAATCCATCATGGGCATCGTCAAGCCCAGTGGCGGCCAGGTGCATGTGAAAGGCCGCGACATGACCGGCGCACCCACGTTCGAGATCGCCCGCATGGGCCTGGCCTACGTGCCCGAGGGCCGTGGCATCTTCGGCAACCTGAGCGTGAGGGAAAACCTGGTGATGTCGGCGCGTGCCGGCACCAAGGGTCAACGCGACTGGACCTATGACAGGGTGCTCGAAACCTTTCCGCGCCTGGCCGAACGCCTCAACCACGGCGGGCAACAACTCAGCGGCGGCGAGCAGCAGATGCTCACCATCGGCCGTGCGCTCATGACCAACCCCGACCTGCTGATCCTCGACGAAGCCACCGAAGGCCTTGCGCCGCTGATCGCGCGCGAGATCTGGCGCATTTGCGGCCTGATCCGCGAGAGCGGCATCAGCAGCATCATCGTGGACAAGAACTGGAAACACGTCACCCAGATCACCGACCGCAACGTGATCCTGGTCAAGGGCGAGGTGGTTTTTGAAGGCAGTTCCGAAGAGCTCCTGTCGAAGCCCGAACTGCTGGAGCAGCACTTGGGTGTATGAGAATCAGTGTCGCCCCGGCCGGCCCCTTGAAGCTAGCTAGCGCTGCCCAAGTGCTTGCGAGAGTTTCCGTGCTTCTTCCTTGAGGAGCGTAACAAATACGCTGACACGCGCTTGGTCCACGCGCACACCAGGACCGAAAACGGCCAAAGACCCCATGACTTTGTCGTTCCCCAGAAAAAACGGCACAGCAACCGCCACCGCGCCCTGGATCAATTCGTCCCGGCTTATCGCATACCCCTGTTCCCGGATCTGCTGCAGCCTGTCGAGATAGGCCGATACATTGACGGCTTCTCCGCTCTTGTTCAGATAGCTTTCGGGTGTGGGAACATGGGCAAGGATGGCACGCCCGCTAGCGCCCAACGTCACGTCTTCCCGATAGCCCAAGCCGCGTTTGAAACTGAGCGGCTGTGCGCTGGGCAATTCGGCCACACAGATTCGACTGTTGCCCTGGTGAACAAGCAAGGCAACAGTCTCGCCCGTCTGGTCCCACAAGCGGCGCAGCATCGGTTGCGCCAGGGTCGCTATGTCAAGACTGGAGCTCCACACGTGTGCAAGGTGCGCCACCGAGGGACCTAATTCGAAGCGCTGAGGATCACCGGACGACACGATGAACCCGCTGTGTTCCAGCGTGCGCAACAGCCTGTACAGGGTTGGACGGCTCAGGTCCACCCGCTTGAGCAGCTCACCCGCTGTCAGTTGGTGGTCGGTTGCCGTGAACGCCATGAGGATTTCCAGCGCTCTGTCCACGGCCCGGACACTCTCGCCCGGTTTTTCAGTTGGTCCCATAACTCCACCCAAGGTTGCACTTCTATCATGGTACCCGCCAACCAGTCCACTTGATGGACTGACTATTCAAAACTTGACAGAGCTCAATCGGTCCGTAAAATGGACTGTAATGTCATGCAGTGGACATGCCGATCAATTTTGGAGACCTGTCTATGAACAAGGAAATGTCTGAAGCGCTCACCCGCGTCGGTCCCGGCACGCGCATGGGCAACCTGATGCGCCGCTACTGGGTGCCGGCACTGGCATCGAGCGAAATCCCCGAAGCCGACGGGCCGCAGGTGCGCGTGCAACTGCTGGGCGAGAAGCTGCTCGCCTTTCGCAATAGCGATGGCAAGGCTTGCCTGATCGGCGAATTCTGCTCGCACCGAGGCGTGTCGCTGTACTTCGGCCGCAACGAGCACAACGGCATCCGCTGCGCCTACCACGGCGTGAAGTTCGACGGCATGGGGCAATGTGTGGACGTGCCGTCCGCGCCTCAGGCTTGCGCGCGCATGCACATAAAGGGCTACCCTTGCGTGGAGCGCGGTGGCATCGTGTGGACCTATATGGGCCCGGCCGATCAGCAGCCCGCACCGCCCGAGCTGGAGTGGTGCACGCTGCCGCCCGAACATGTGTATGTCTCCAAGCGCCTGCAGTACAGCAACTGGCTGCAGGCCATGGAAGGCGGCATCGACACCGCACACGTCTCTTACGTGCACCGCTACGAGGTGGATACCGACCCGATGCACCAGGGAGTGAAGGCGCTGGACTACATCAAGGCCGACGGCAACGTGAAGTTCGAGATCGAGCAGACGCCCTTCGGCCTGAGTCTGTTCGGCCGCCGCAACGGCGAACCCGATTCGTATTACTGGCGCATCACGCAGTGGCTGTTCCCCTGGTTCACGCTGATCGCGCCGTTTGGCGAGCATGCGCTGGGCGGGCATGTGTGGGTGCCGATCGACGACCATAGCTGCTGGGCTTGGAGCATCAACTGGCAGCCTGCCCATCCCCTCACCGACGAAGAACGCACCGCGATGGAAGAAGGTAAGGGCATTCATGTCGAATACGAAGCGCCCGGCAGCTTCATCCCCAAGCAAAACCGCGACAACGACTACTGCATGGACCGCGTGGCGCAACGCGAAGACCGCTCTTACAGCGGCGTGTTCGGCTTCTCCGCGCAGGACTATTCGCTGCAGGAAAGCATGGGCACGATCCAGAATCACGAGGCCGAAAAGCTACTGCCCACTGACAAGGCTATCGTGATGGCGCGCCGCATGTTGCATGAGGCCGCGCTCGGCTTGGCAGATGGCCAGACCCCGCCCGCGCTGGACCCAAGCGCACAGCACGTGCGCCCCGCCGGAGTGCTGCTGCCCAAGGAACAGGACCCCGTTGCGTGGGCACGCGAGCAGCTCGCCGACGCGACGAAAAAACCGGTCTTCAGCCTTTGAGCGACTTCACTTTTCCACCCCACGACAGACAGCACCGGAGACACCTATGAAAACCCACCTGAAACTCGCGGCGGCTGTCGCGCTCGCGGCCTGCGCGGCCACTGCCGCCTGGGCGCAAGGCGCGTCCGACTGGAAGCCCAGCAAGCCGGTGCGCATCATCGTGCCCATCGTCGGCAGCACCAACGACGTGCTCGCTCGCCTGATCGGGCCGAAGCTGCAGGAGGCGCTCGGCCAGCCATTTGTGGTCGAGAACAAACCTGGTGCGGGGGGCAACATCGGTGCATACGAGGTGAGCCGCGCCGCGCCGGACGGCCACACCCTGCTGATCGGCTACAACGGGCCGCTGGCGATCAACGTCACCCTGTTCGACAAGATGCCGTACGACCCTACCAAGGATCTCGCGCCCATCACGCTGGCGGTGAAGTCGCCGCAATACCTGGTGGTGAACCCGGCCACCGGCATCACCGATGTGAAGGACTTCATCGCCAAGGCCAGGGCCAACCCGACCAAGTATGCCTACGGCTCGGTGGCCATGGGCAGCGCCTCGCACCTCACCATGGAAATGATGAAGTCGGGGGCGAACTTCCGCATGACGCACATTCCCTACCGCGGCGCCGGGCCAGCCGTGGCCGATCTGATCGCGGGCAACATCCAGGCCGGCTTCTTCGTGCCCGGCAACGTGCAGGGCTTCGTGAAGGAGGGGCGTCTCAAGCTGCTGGCCTCCACCGGCCCGAAACGTTTTCCGAGTACACCGGACATCCCGACTCTCAGCGAGTCGGGGCTGAAGGACTTCGAGGCCACCTCGTGGATCGGTCTGCTCGCGCCGGCCGGCACGCCGCCGGCCATCATCAACCGCTACCACGAGGAGATGGTGCGCATTCTCAACTCGCCCGACATCCAGAAGCGCCTGCACGAGATGGAGTTCGAAATCGTCGCGAGCTCGCCCAAGCAGTTCAGCGACTGGATCGGCACCGAGATCGTGCGCTGGGGCAAGGTCATCAAGGACACCGGCGCCAAGGCGGAGTGAGCCGACATGAGCGCACCCCGACTCGCTGAGAAGACCGCGCTGATCACGGGCGGCGGTGCCGGCATTGGCGCCGCGGCGGCCACGCTGTTCTGTCGCGAAGGCGCGGCCGTGCTGCTGGTGGATGCCGACGCCCAGGCGCTGGAGCGCACCCGCCAAGCCATCGTGCAGGCCCTGCCCGGCGCGCGCGTGCTGTGCGTGGCGGCCAACGTGGCCGACGAGGTCGCCGCGCGCGCCGCCGTGCAGCAATGCAACGCGCAGCTCGGTGGCCTGGACATCCTGGTAAACAACGCCGCCATGCGCAACTACTCGGCCGCCGCCGACGCCACGCCCGCCGAGTGGCAGGCCATGGTGGGCGTGAACCTGGTGGGCATGTCCAACTACTGCGCCGCGGCCTTGCCGGCGCTGCGGCAATCGGGCGCGGGCAGCATCGTCAACGTCTCGTCGTGTTACGCGGTCACCGGCCGCAAGGGCATGGCGCTGTACGACGCGACCAAGGCCGCGCAACTGGCCTACACGCGCAGCCTCGCGTTTGAGGAGTCGTCGCACGGCGTGCGCGCCAACGCGGTGTGCCCCGGTTCCACGCTGACGGATTTTCACGTCGGCCGCGCGCAGGGCTCGGGCAAGAGCGTCGAGCAGCTCAGGACCGAGCGCAAGGATACTTCGCTGATCGGGCGCTGGGCCTCGCCGGAAGAGATTGCCTGGCCCATCGTGTGGCTAGCGTCCAGCGAGGCCTCCTTCATCACCGGTACCACGCTGATGGTCGACGGTGGCTTGCACATCATGTAGCTATTGGGGACATGTTCCCCAAGGTTCTTGTCTACAACTCCGCAATGTCAGCATCCAAGCTTTCTGCACTTGTCTACAACATGAGGCTTGAAGCCCCCGGCGTTGTTAGTGTCGAATTTAGGCCAGCCACACCAGACACTGTCTTCCCACCTCATGCCGCTGGCTCACATATCGACCTTCATCTGGGAAACGGCTTGGTTCGCAGCTACTCGCTGATGAACCCGATCACCGATAAGCAACGCTACGTGGTGGGCGTTCTCAAGGATCGTCAGAGCCGTGGGGGGTCGAAGTATGTCCACGAGAAGGTTCGCGTGGGCGATGTTCTGGACATCTCGGTGCCTCGCAACAATTTTCCGATGGAAGAACGTGCTCAGCAGTCCGTGCTGGTTGCAGGTGGCATCGGCATCACACCTATGCTGTGCATGCTCAATCGACTGGCTTCGCTGGGTCGATCTGCCGAGCTGCTCTATTTCGCTCGTTCCCGCCGGGATGCTGCGTTCTTGCAAGTGCTGGAATCGATGGAGTCAGGCCAGCTCAAAGTGCGGTACCACTTCGATGACGAAGTCGGTGCGTCTCCCGACCTGCCAACACTGCTGGCAGCGTATCCGGCCGATACCCATTTCTATGGCTGCGGCCCCGGCCCCATGCTGGACGCGTTCCAGAAGGCGTGCGACGGTCTGGGATACACCCACGTGCATCTGGAACGGTTCGCCGCCGTGGAACCTGTGGGGACGCCGCCCTTCAACGCCAATGGCTGCACCGTAGAACTGCGCCGAAGTCAGAGGATCATTCAAGTGCCGGCTGGTTCGACCATTCTCGACGCCATGATGGATGCGGGCATCATTCCTAGCTACAGCTGCAAGGAGGGGATCTGCGGTGCCTGCGAAACCAAAGTTCTGGCTGGCGAGGTGGATCACCGGGACAGCATCCTGACACAGCAAGAGCGAGCAGCCAACAAGTCGATGATGATCTGTGTGTCGGGTTGTCGTTCCAATTTGTTGGTACTGGATCTCTAAGACCGGTGTTGTTTGGATAGGTTGCGCGCTTGGCCGGTTTGAACACACCGCCGAGCAGGTCACGAAATCGGGTCAACTCCAACTCCAAGGTGCCAGTTGTGGTGGTGATTCCAATGGTCCGACGCAGCGGTGTGCTCGCTGGAGTTCTGGTAAGCGAAGCCATAGGCCCATTCGCTCAGATCCGACTGGATGAAGCGCTCGACCTTGCCGCTGGTTTGGGACCGCCACGAGCTGGGAATCGGTCACAAATACCCAAATCTTGGCAGGCCTGTGCGAAGTCTCTTAAGCGGAAGGCCGCTCCGTTGTCGATGAGCGGGAGCTAGATGCGCACACCCAGACTGGCGTAGTAGGCGTGGGCGTTGCACGAGAACTGCACCGCGTTGAGCGCCTTCTGGTCGGGGTGGATGTCGATGAACGCGATACGGGCAGGGTCATCAATGGTCAAAAAAACATCTTCCAGCCCGCTTCATCAACGCTATCCATGCATTTGCCCATCCACGGAATTGGGGCCCAACGCGCTGACCAGTCGAGTCGCGTTTGATGCCGGAAGCCTCATTCTGACACCTCCGCATCGGCGAGGAGTGGAACCGCTGCGCCACCGACCAGCAAGGACGCCAGCGCAACTGCATCAAAGCCGCATTCGCGCAGCACCGATTCGGTGTGCTCCCCCAATCGCGGCGCGGGCGCCAGCTTGCTGACGTCGTAACCCACCCAGCGCGCTGGCGCGCCAAAGGTACGCATCGCTCCTTCGCTCGGGTGCTCGACCTGACGGAAGAAGCCCACCGCCGCCAAGTGTGGGTCATCCAACAGTGATTCGACGGTGTTCAGAGGCACCGCCGGCACGTCGATGTCTTCGAACAGCTCCAACCAGTGCGCGGTGCTTTGCACGCATAGCGTCTGGCCCAGAAAGCCGTACACCTCGTCAATGTGGCGGGTGCGGCTGGCCAAGTCGGCGAAGCGCGGATCGACCCGCAAATCGTCGCGCTCGATGGCATGCAGAAAACGCTGCCAGTGGCCGTCGTTGTATACCAGCGCGCAGATGTAGCCGTCGCTGGTTTCGTATGGCCGGCGCCCGGGCGACAACAGCCGCACGTAGCCAGCGTCACCACTGGGCGGCTCGAAGGTGCGCCCATATAGGTGGTCCGAAAGCACCACGCTGGCCATGGTTTCGAACATCGGCACATCGATACGGCAGCCGCGTCCGTTGCGCTCGCGCCCGTACAGCGCCATGGCCACGCTGTGCGCTGCATGCAGGCCGACCATGCGGTCGGCAATCGTCAGCGGCACGTAGCGCGGCTCGCTCGCCCCGCTTTGCTGCTGTAAGGCGGCGATGCCGACCGCGCCCTGGATCAGGTCGTCATAGGCCGGGCGGCCGGCGTAGGGACCGTCCTCGCCGTAACCGTACACGCCGCACCAGATGATGCGTGGATTGATCATCGAGATGCTCTCGTAGTCCAGCCCGAGCCGGGCGATGGAGGCCGGGCGGAGGTTGTGCACGAAGACATCGGCGCCTTCGATCAGGCGCCGCATCGCAGCCGCGCCCTCCGGCGATTTGAGGTCAAGCGCCACGCTGCGCTTGTTGCGGTTCAGGTGCAGGAACAGCGGACCCATGCCGGGATGGCGTCCGGGGCCGATCCAGCGTGTCGAGTCGCCCTCAGGGGATTCAATCTTGATCACGTCCGCGCCATGGTCGCCAAAGATCTGGGTGGCGTAGGGCCCCATCAGCACCGCGCTGAGGTCGATCACCCGCACGCCCTCGAGTGGCCCGGCGGGTGCTGCCTGCTTGTGTTGGCTTGTCATCTGTGTCTCCTCTGATTTCTCGATGCCAGGCTGCCTCAGCGCCGAGTGCTGAGGAAAAACCGGATTGACGACCGTCCATCCTAACGATATTCTGATTACCAAACAAATGTTCCCATATCAGAACACAAGGAGGCTTCGATTCTATGAACATGCCCACGGCCAGCTTGCGCGAATGCACAGGCATCAATACCCGCGCGGAGGCTTCTCCCATGGCCGTGACCCGCGTGCTGCGGCTGCTGCGGATACTGGCCGACCGCCCTGCTGGCTTGGCCCTGACCCCGTTGTGCTTGGCGTTGAATGCACCAAAAACCAGCGTACTCTCGCTGTTGCGCGGCCTCACGGCGCATGGCTACCTGCAGCGCAGCAATGACCTGTATGAACTGGGCCCCGAGGCGTTCTCACTAGGGGCATCTCTGGTGTCGGCCCGCTCGCTCGACGTTGTGGCCCTGCCCTTCCTGCGGGAGGCAGTGGCGCGATCCGGCGAGACCGCCCTGATCGCCAGAATCGACCGCACCGCAGATCGGCTCGTCTACAACCCGATCTTCGAGAGCACCCGGACGATTCGATACGCCGTGCCAGTCGGCACGACACGGCCGCTGTTTGCCTCGTCCGCCGGGCGCGTGCTGCTCGCGTTCCAGGAAGAGGCATGGCGGCGTGACTACCTGCGCCGGGCCGATCTGCGGGCCATGACCGAGCACTCGGTCACCGACCCGGCGCAACTGGCGCGGATCATCGAGGAAGCCCGGGTGAGAGGGGTGGCGGTCACATTCGGAGAAGTGACACCTGACGTTGCCGGCTTTTCGGCCCCGATCTTCGAACCTGACGGGCGCGTGAACGCAGCGCTGATCATCGCCGCGCCGATCGAGCGCGGTCGCGCCGTCGCCGATGCGCTGCAGCACCTGGTGATGGAACTCGCCGCAAGCATCTCGGGGGCACTCGGCTACCGTGCGGGACCGGAATCGCGTGAGGTGGCAACGAATCAAGCCAGACCAATGCCCCAGACCCGCCGCTCGCGGTAACAGGCACAAACTTCAAAAGGAGACACCCCCATGAACAATGAACTGCTTTACGAAGTGAACGACGGCATTGCCGTCATCACCATCAACCGGCCCGAGCGCCGCAATGCGCTGAATCGCGCCGTGCGCGAAGGCTTTTTTGAGGTCTGGCGCCGCTTCGAAGCTGACGGGCAGGCGCAGGTGGCCATCCTCACCGGCGCCGGTGACAATTTCTGCGCCGGCATGGACCTGGTGGAAGCCGCAGACACTCAACTGCGCATCCCGCCAGCGGGCTTCATCGCCGTGCTCGGCGACAACATCGAGGTCACCAAGCCCGTCATCGCTGCCGTGCAGGGCTATGCCTATGCAGGCGGTTGGCTGCTCTCGCAGATGTGCGACCTGTGCGTGGCCGACCAAACCGCCAAATTCGCCATCACGGAGGCCAAGGTCGGGCGCGGCATGCCGTGGGCCTCGCCGGTCATCCACATGCTGCCGCAGCGCATTCTGATGGAAGTCGCGATGACCGGCGACCCGCTGTCAGCGCAGCGCGCCTACGAACTCGGCTACATCAACCGCCTGATGCCCAAGGGGCAAGCATTGCAAGGGGCCAAAGAGCTGGCGACCCGGCTCATGGCCAATGCGCCACTGACGGTGCGCGCGGCCAAAGAAATGGTGCGCCTGTCCACCGAGATGGGCCGCACCGCCGCGCTGCGCGCCTCCAACCGAGCGTTTGATGCCGTCTACCTCAGTGAAGATGCCCTGGAAGGCCCGCAATCTTTCCGGGAAAAGCGCAAACCGGTCTGGAAGGGGCACTGAAATGAGCATGACCACAACCAGAAAACCCGCACCGTCGTCCGCTATCCAAATCGCTGACATCACGCGGGAACTGGCCGCGCGCTGCGCTGACCTGTGCTACACCGATCTCCCGGAGGACGTGCGCCTGCGGGTCCGGCAATGCCTGCTCGACTGGATCGGGGTGACGCTGGCTGGCGCGTGCGAGCCACTGGTTCACATGCTGGCCGAAGAAGCCCGTGAACAGGGTGGGCATGCCCAGGCCACCGTCGTCGGGCACGCCATGACGACCTCCAGCCGGCAGGCGGCATTGATCAATGGCTCGGCCTCGCACGCACTCGACTATGACGACGTCAACATGGCCTGCACCGGCCACCCCTCGGTGGTCCTGATCCCGGCCTTGCTCGCCCTGGCCGAATCGCGCGGCGCCAGCGGACGCGACTTCATGACGGCCTTCGCCGCCGGCTACGAAACCATGTGCCAGTTGGGGTTGGTGTGCGGCGACGCACAGTATTCCAACGGCTTCCACACCACAGCCACGCTAGGCACGCTCGGTGCGGCCGCCGCCTGCGCACGCTTGCTGCAACTCGATGCCGACGACACCGCGACCGCGCTGGGCATCGCCAGCACCATGGCGGCTGGGCTGAAATCGATGTTCGGCACCATGTGCAAACCCTTGCATGCCGGGCGGGCCAGTGCCGACGGCCTGCAGGCGGCCCAGTTGGCCGCACGCGGCTTCACCAGCCGTGCCGATGCGATTGAATGTCCGCAAGGCCTCATCGCCACGCACGGTGGTACCGCGTCGCTGGGAGCTGCGGTGGCCACGCCGAACGGCGGCTGGCATCTGCGCCACAACCTGTTCAAGTTCCACGCCGCCTGTTATGGCACACATGCCGCCATTGAGGCCGCGAGCCACTTGCGCCTGCAACACGCACTGCGGGTTGATGACGTGTGCCGCGTGACGGTGCGTGCCAGTTCCGCCTGCGAGGGTGTATGCAACATCGCGGAGCCGCGCACCGGGCTGGAGGCCAAGTTCAGTCTCCGTCACACGGTAGCGATGGCGCTGGCCGGGGTCGACACCGCCGGATTGGACGCGTTCAGTGACGAAGCCGTATACGCGCCCGAGGTGGTGGCGCTGCGTGATCGGGTGCAGGTTTTGCTCGCACCTCAATGCCCGGACCTCACCCTCAGCGAGGTGGTGATCGAGACTCAGAGCGGCACAGTGCTGCGCCAACGCTACGACAGTGGGCGCCCAGCCAGCGACCTGCTGGAGCAGCAGCAGCGCCTGGAGGAAAAGTTTCGCCTGCTGGTCAAGTCTGTGCTCATACCTGACGAGTGCGACGAGCTGATAGACCTGGTGGCACGGCTCGACGAACTGACCGACCTCTCGCCGCTGGCAGGCATGCTGGCTCGCCAAGCGTGCGCTGATCGACACTAACAGCGTTTATTGGTGCGGGCAGGCTGGCGTGCGGAAAAAAAAGAGACGTGCAATACCCCTCATTGGTCGGCGTTTTTGCTCTCCGCGGAAGGGCTGCGCCCAATGCGGCAAAACAAGCGCTGCAACATGCTCCTGGTCTCCCCACGGGCCAGCTGCTGCGGATGGTGACCAACTCCAGGCAGCGCCGTCACTTCAAGCGGCATCAGACCGTGGCGAAACAATGCAATCGCGCTGGGCCGCCAGCCATATTCATCGTCATTGCCGAACAACACGGAGACCGGACAACGCACTGCGGCAAGCTCGACGCTCATGTCCCATTGAAGTGCCTGCGGGCTGGCCCAGGGCTCGTACCAGCCCCAGAACATGGTGTCGGTGTTGTCGCCATGGTGGCGACGAAGTTTTTCGCGCAAGCCGTCTTGCTCAAACGCGCGCCGCGCGACGGCCATGGCGTCCACCATGAACTGATCCACAGCCATGGTTGGCGAGCAGGCAAAAACGCCGCATACCAGCTCAGGATGCGCCGCCGCAGCCAGCACCGACATGGCTCCTCCATCACTGTGGCCGAACATCAACGCCTTGTGGATTCCAAAGTGGCGCAACACCTCGCCAAGCACCGGCCCAGCCTCTTCACGCCGGTAGCTGGGCTCGCGCCCACCCACCAGACTCTCGGATCGCCCATAACCATACCGGTCATAGGCCAGCACCGGCCAGCCGCTGGCTTCGGCCAACACCTGAGGCAGGTCTTTCCAGGTGGTGATGCAGTCCAGACCGCCATGCATCATCACGATGGTCGGCTGCCCGTTGCCCACATCACCCCAGGTGGTGGCGGCCAGCCGATGGCCTCCCGCAAACAGTTCGTGTTCCTTCATTTCGTTCTTTTTCATCATGTCAATCTGCCTCCGGGTTGGGCATTGCAGAGGATCCACACAGCCTACAGGTCGGCCTGTCCAGTCAGCAGTTGGCGCGCGACGGTGCGGCGCTGGATTTCGCCCGTACCGTCGGGTATACGCATCACGCGGGCGAAGCGGTAGCCCTCTTCCAGGCGCAGTTCGTTGGTCAGGCCCATGCCGCCGTGGATCTGGATGCTGCGGTCCATCACGCGCCCCAGCATCTCGGTCGAAAATGCCTTGACCATACTGACCTGTGCGTTGGCTGAGCGGCCGCTGTCCAGGCGCCAGGCACAGTTCTGAATCATGGTCTTGGCAGCGTAGATGTCCATCGCGCTGTCGGCCAGCATGAGCTGGATGGCCTGGTGCTCGGCAATGGGCACGCCAAAGGTTTTTCGCACCTTGGCGTAGTCCACCGCCTGGTCCAGCGCCCAGCGGGCCAAGCCCAGGCAGGATGCAGCCATGCCCATGCGCCCGGCGTTGACGCCGTCCATGGCCACCGCCAAGCCGTGCCCGACGTCGCCGAGCCGGTGGTCGTCGCGCACACGCACGCCGTCGAGCACGATGACGCCGGTGTCGCCGCCTAGGTGACCCATGGTGTTGATGATGCGCGGCACTGAAAAACCTGACGCGCGCGTGTCGACGAAGAAACCGGTGACACCACCCTTGTGGCGCGCTGCGGCTTCGGGGTCGGTCAGCGCGAACACCATGGCGTAATCGGCGTAGGGCGAGTTGGTTATCCACTGCTTGGTGCCGGTGAGCACCCATTCGTCACCGTCGCGCACGGCGCGGGTTTGCATGCCGAATACATCGGAGCCCGCATCGGGCTCGCTCAGACCAAAACACAGGGTCTTGTCGCCGCTGGCGATGTCGTCGCGGTACTGCGCGAAGATGTCCGGCTTCAGATGCCGCAGCACAGGCGACAGACCGTTGGTGAAGGGCGAGGGCAGCACCACCGTCTGCACCAGCGGCTGGGCCGGACCCACGCAGTGGTTGAGGCTCTCCTGCACATGGGCCATGACCTGCGCGCCCTGCCCGCCACCACCCAGTTTTTCGTCGCCGAACAAGGTGTAGAAGCCCAGTTCCGCGGAGCGCTTGCGCACCTGCTGGCGCAGCGCCAGCGCCTCGGGCACATAACGGCCGCTGGCGTCGAACAAAGTGCGTTCGCTGCCCAGCAGATCGTGGTGGCGCTGCTGCAGTGGCAGCACTTCGCGCTCCACGAAGCGCAGCACTGCCTCGGCAATCGCCACGGTATCGGGATCGATGGTGAAGTCCATATGGGAAACCTCGGCGCTACAACAGCCGGAACTTCGGCAGCGTGACCTCGTCGGTCACGTCGTCGTACTGCACCGTCACACGCTGGCCGATGCGCACCGCCTCCACATCGTCGGTGACGATGTTGGTCATCATGCGCGCGCCCTCGTCGAGGTCGATCACCGCCACCACGTAGGGGGTGTCGGCCTTGAAGGCCGGACCGGCCGGCCGGCGCGCGATGGTGTAGCTGTAAATGGTGCCGGTGCCGCGCGCATCGACCCATTCGACGGCGTCGGAATGGCAGTGCGGGCACAGGACGCGCGGATAGAAATGGTGCTTGCCACAGTCATGGCAGCGCTTGAGTGTCAGGCGATGTTGTTTCAGGGCGTCCCAATAGGAGCGGCTCTCGCCATCGATGACGGGCAGGGGTTTGTCGTACATGGTGTTCACCGGGTGGAGAGAATGCAAGTGGCACCGCTGGAGAGCGTGCCGCCGGTGCCGTGGACCAGCGCGGTCACGGCGTCCTGGATCTGGCGCGGGCCGCATTCACCGCGCAACTGGCGCACCGCCTCGATCAGCAGGAAGATGCCGTACATGCCGGGGTGTGCGTAAGACAGACCGCCGCCGTTGGTGTTAAGCGGGAATACACCGCCCGGCGCGGTGCGCTGGTTGGCGACAAAGGCTCCACCCTCGCCACGCTTGCAAAAGCCCAGCGCTTCGAGCGTCAGCAGCACGGTGATGGTGAACGAGTCATAGACCTCAACCACGTCAATGGCGTCATGCCGGATGCCCGCCATGGCAAAGGCGTCCCGACCGGCCACTTCGGCGGCCGTCAGGCGCGCTAGGTCGGGCATGGCGGCGATGGTCCAGTGGGTGTGTGATTCGCCGTAACCGCGCACGAACACCGGCTTGCGACCGAGCGCCTTGGCGTGCTCGGCGGTGGTCATGACCAACGCGCCACCACCGTCGGTGACCAGACAGATATCGAGCAGGTGCAGCGGGTCGGAGATCATCGTGCTCTGGAGCACATCCTCGATCGACAGCGGCTCGCGCATGGTGGCCGCCGGATTGAGCGCCGCCCACTTGCGCGTGGCCACCGCGATCTCGGCCAGGTTCTCGGAGGTGGTGCCATATTCGTGCATGTGGCGCTTGGCCGCCATCGCATAGCCGCCCACCGGCGTGGGCATGCCCCAAGGCGTCTCGTACTGCATGGTCAGCACCGCCGGGCGCCCGGCGAGGTTGCGGCTCATCTCGCTCTTCTGCAGGCTACCGTAAGTGATCAGCGCCACCTCGCAGCGGCCAGCCTCGATGGCGGTGGCGGCATGCGCCACATGCGCCTCGAAGGCCGAGCCGCCGATGTTGGTGCCGTCGACGAAGCGCGGCGTAATCCCCAGGTACTCCGACAGCGTCACGGTCGGCAACTGGCCCGGACCGGGCACCCCCCACATACCGGCGGTCAGCAACCCATCGACTTCGTGCATGGCGATGCCGGCGTCCTTCAAGGCGTCGCGGGCGACCAGCGCCTGGGCCTGCAGGACCGACATGGGCGCAAGGACCTTGCCGTCCTTCAGTGGCAGGTCGGCAACGCCGACGATCACAGCTTCTCGTTTTGTCATAGTTGGAAGTTTCCTAGTGTTGAATATCCCGGTCCACCCGGTCTGTACTGTTGATCCGGCCCTTTGACGTCGCGAGTCGTAGACGGGCTGCCACAGGCAAACGACTCACGAAAGTTCAAAATTCATGGAGCCGGAGCAGCAGGCAAAAAAGTAATGGTTTCAGTGAAGTCGGCAATGGTCTCGCCACGCTGATTGATCACCAAATGTTGCAACTCCATCAGGGTGTAGCCGCGCGAGGTCGTGGGGAGCAACCGGGCCTCCCCTTCGACATGAATGGTGTCGCCCGGAAACAGCGCACCGCGCAGGCGCGCCTGTACGCCGGTCATACCGCCGAACGGGCCGACTTCGTGGCCTTTGAGCGTGCCCTTGATGATGCCCGCCACGTAAGTCGCCAGCAGCCCCATGCCTAGCGAGATGACCATCGGGCCGGGCGCAAAGCGGCTGCGATGCGATCCGGTCATGTTCTCCCGGATGTACTCCATGTCGATGAAAAATGGTTCATGCAAGCCGACCACATTGACGAAGGTGACGATGTCGGTTTCGCTGATGGTGCGCCGGTGCGTCTTGAAATGATGCGACTTGGCACTGTCGGTCAGCTTGGTCATTTTGAAGTCCGGTGATGGATGGGGGGTGGTGATGGATGAAAGTGGTCCTCTGCGGGCAATCCCTCGATCGGCCTGTCCCGCTGTTTTGACAAAGTCGGGTTTTTATGTATCCAGCGCCGGAGAACAGCGGATGAACCCAGCACCCTTGACTGGCGGTCCACTTCAGGGCCAGATCGCCCTCGTCACCGGTGCCACGGCCTTCATCGGTCGTGCCATAGCGCTGGAGTTGGCGCGGCGCGGCGCGCACGTGGTCGTCAACGGCCGCAATCCCGAAGCCGGGCAGGCGGTGATCAACGAGATCGCTGCGAACGGCTACAGCGCCACGTTTGAACAAGCCGACCTGACCAATAGCGATGCGGTTCATGCCATGGTGGATCGAGTTGCCGAGCGCCACGGTCGCCTTGACATCCTGGTGGCCAGCGGCGCAGATGCCAGTGCCGACTTGCCGTTCTTTCGCCTTTTCAAGGAAATGCGCGACGGCGGCTTCGACAACTACATCCGCGCCCACTGGCTCACCCGCGTGTATGCGATCCAGGCGGCCGCCCGCGTCATGGCACTGCACGGTCGCGGCAAGATCGTCGCGGTGGGTACCGCCGCGGGCCGCGTGGCCACGGTCGGCGAATCTTTCATTGGCGGTGCCACAGGCGGCATGATGCAAATGTGCCGCGTGCTGGCACGTGAACAGGGGCGCGACGGCATTCGCGTCAACGCGGTGGCGATGAGCTACATCTGGGATGCCGAGCCGCGCTGGGGTCCGGGCTCGCCAGCGCTCGAAGACGGCCATGGTGCGGGCATGATCGAGAACCCGCGCAAGCGCATGCTGTTTCCAGTGCATTGCCAGAACATCGCCAACTCGGCGGCGTTCTTGGCCGGACCGGAGTCCGATGCCATCACCGGCCAGACGCTCAGCGTCAACGGCGGTTTGAGCACACCGGGCTGACATGGCCATCAGGCGCCACCGTGCGCGGCCTTGACGGCCGCGCGGTCAATGCTATCGGCACCGCCCAAGGGGAGTGCCGATACAAACACCACGTGCTTGGGTTTTTTGTAGCGTGCGATGCGACCGCCCACAAACTCGATCAACTCCTCGGCACTCAGCGTGCACCCCGCCTTCAGCACGCAGACAGCCTTGACCGCCTCGCCCCACTGAACGTCCGGCACACCGAGGACCACCACCTGCGCCAGCGCCGGGTGCTCCATAATGACCCGCTCGACTTCAGCCGGATAAACGTTCTCGCCCCCCGGCTTGATCAACTCCTTGGCCGGTGAACGCCCGCTGTACCAGAGGTAGCCCTCGGCATCGACGCGCCCCATGTCGCCCGTGTGGTGCCAGCCGTTGCGCAGCGTGAAGGCGTTGTCTGCTTCACAGCGCCAGTAGCCCTGGAACACCATCGGCCCCCGCACCACAATTTCGCCGGTGGCGCCTGTGGGCAACGGGCGGTCCAGTTCGTCCACCACCGCGACCATGTTCAGCGCGGTGGGACGCCCGGCGCTGCCGGGGCGCTCGTCAAATGGCGCCAGGCTGACCGAGCCCGAGGTCTCGGTCTGGCCGTAGGCACTCCAGAAGGTCGCCTGGGGACAGGTGGTGCGCAAGCGCGCGATGGTCTCGGGCACATCGATCCCCGACACCACGCGCAACCTGGCCAGTGAAGAGCCTTGGGCGGCTGCGGCGTCCAGCAGGGCACCCAGCATCGGTGGAAAGGTGCCGATCAGGCTGCCCCCGTCCTCGTCGATATGTTTGACCAGACTGGGCGGATCGAAACGTGTCAACAGCAGCGTCGCCCCGCCCGCCTGCTGCGTGGCCAGCATGAAGCCGATGGCGGCCACGTGAAACAGCGGCAAAACGCCCAGATTGACGTCCGTCGGCGTCAGGTGCCAGGCCAGTTGCGTCTGCAGGCTGGCGGCAATCAGGCCGCGGTGCGAGAGCAGCGCGCCGCGCGGCCGACCGCCCACGGCGGCGGTGTGGATGATGAGCAAACCGCTGTCGTCGGCCAGACCGGGCAGATCCGCCGCCTGCGTATCGCACTCCCGATACAGCTCACTGACGGGTTGCCATGGCGCTGGCGCGGCGCCCAGCGTGTAGCGCAGCGTGTCGTCCAAACCGCGCTGCGGCAGCAGGGCCTGGAATTCATCGGCCACGATCAGCACCCGCGGTGCCACGTCCTCGATGACATAGGCGACCTCCTCGGCCGACAGCCGCCAGTTGATCGGCACCACGATCGCGCCCAACTGGGCTGCGGCGCCGAACAGATCGACGTATTCCAGGCAGTTGGGGGCCAGTATCGCCAGCCGGTCACCCTGGCCCACGCCTGCGTCCGCCAGACCGGCTGCCAGGCGCGCTGTGCGCCCGGCGTACTGGGCGTGCGTGATCCGCTGATTGCCGAACACCAGAGCGGTGTTCGATCTGTACAACCGCGCGTTGCGGTTGATGAGATCGTGCAGCGTAAAAGATCGCAAACTCATTTCAGGCTCCTGGTTCAGATTTCACCCGACGGGGACTGTGTCGACGGCATCACTTCGTGCAGAAACGCCGCCACGCTGGCGGCGAAGGCGTCGTTGGCATCACCAGCGATCATGTGACCAGCACCCTTCAGATCGATAAAACGCGCCCGCGGCAGGGTTTGCACCAGGGCGCGCGCATCTTCTTCGCTGATGACGTCGCTGCGCTGGCCGCGCAGCAGCAAAGTGGGCGCCTGCAGGCCGCGCAAAGCGCGCTCGTAGCCGTCCGCATCGCGCCGGTGGTTGTGGTTGGCCTCGCTCATCAGTTGCGGGTCCCAATGCCAATTCCAGAGACCTTGCGCATTCATGCGCAGGTTTTTCTTCAGCCCCTCAACCGGTCCTTCCATGGGTCGGCCCCGGTAGGCGGCGATATGCTGGGCGGCCTCTTCAAGTGACGCAAAACCATCGGGCCGAGCCCGCATGAAGCGCACGATGCGCTCGACACCGACTTCTTCCATGCGCGGCGCAATGTCCACCAGCACCAGCGCGTTGATCGGCGGCGCATCGGCGCGGCCCACGGTGGCCATGCTGATGAGGCCACCCAGCGAGGCACCGACCACCGCCAGCGGTGTGCCCAGTTCGCGCCAGATGCAGCACATGGTGTCGGCCAGCGTCTCGATGCGGTAATCGCCATCCTTGGCCCAGGCGCTGTCGCCGTGGCCCGGCAAGTCCAGCGCCACGGTGTACCAACCCGCATCGCCCAGCACCTGTGCCGCCTTGCCCCATGCATGGCGGGTTTGCCCGCCACCGTGCAGCAGCAACACCGTGGGCGCGCCGACTGGGCCATAGACGTCGGCCACCAGAGAGCCACCGGCAAAGCCGGGAAATTCCCGGCGCGTCGTCATGATGACGGCCCCACTTCCTGGGCGAAGTCGGCCCCGCTGTCCGCGGTCTGTCCCCAGTCGGCGAAGGTTTTGTAATGTGCGCGCCAAGAGGCCAGCAGTTCATCGCGCGGCAAGTCGGCGTAAGTGCCGTGGTCGTGCACATACTCCATGTGCCTGCGGCCGCTGACATCGAATTCATGAAAGACCGAATCGGCGCGGCCATCGAATTCCAGTGGATGGATACCGGCCTTCTCGCACAAGGAGCGGTTGAAGGCGGGCGTGGCCTTGAGCCACTGCCCGTCAACCCACAGCTCGGTGTAACCGTGAAAGACGAACAGATCGGTGCCCATCATGTCTTGCAGGCGCTTGCTGCTCAGGTGGTTGCGAACGTCGGCATAGCCCAGCCGTGCCGGCACGCCCAGGACGCGGGCTGCCGCTGCCAGCAGCGCCGCCTTGGGCACGCAAAAGCCACGCCCGGCCTCGATCACGCGACTGCCCTTCAAACCCTCGACCGTGGTGTCAAAGCAGTAGGGGTCGTAGAGAAACTCGTCACGCACGGCGTAATAGAGCTTGACTGCGATCTCGCGCGGCGCCATGGCAGGGTCGGCCACCCGGTGCGCGAACGCGATCACCGCCGAGTGATCGCTGTCCACGTAGCGGCCGGGCGCGAGATAAGCCGACGGATCGTTCGAAGGGGTGATTGGGGTTTGCATAGTCACTTCCATGTCATTGATCCTTGACGCTCAGGCACTTTGGCGGTTCGGCCAGCGCAAAGCCATTGAAGGGTTTGGATCGATCATGAGCCTGCAATTTCCAGGTCGGTCGGGCATTGGGCACGCCACCATCGACCCGAATGCAAGAACCCGTGATGAAAGCCGCCGCCTCGCACAGCAAAAACACAATCGCCGCCGAAATCTCGGCCTCGGTGCCATAACGTTGCAGCGGCACCTTGGTCTTCAGGCTGCGCAGTTCGGCCTGCATCTCGGGGCTGTAGGTATCAAAGCCGCTGCTGGCAATCCAGCCCGGTGCCACGGCGTTGACACGCACGCCGGCGCAGGCCCATTCGCAAGCCGCCGTCTCGGTGAACGACAGCATGCCGGCACGCGCCGCACCGCTGTGCGCCATGGTCGGCATGCCGCCCCAGATGTCGGCGATGATGTTGACAATGGCGCCGCCATGGAACTCCATGGACTGGTTGAAGGCTTCGCGCGCCACCAGGAAGCCGCCGGTGAGGTTGCTGCGCACCACCGCATCCCAGCCCTTCAGGCTGATGTCCTTGACCGGCTGCGGGTACTGGCCACCCGCGTTGTTGACGAGACCATCGATCTTGCCGTGCTGTGCGATCACGTCGGCGATCATGGCCTTGACGCCCGCCTCGTCGCGAATGTCGCAAGCGTGGATACTGGCCCGGCCGCCGGCCTGCGTGATTTCAGCTTGCACAGCTTCCAGCTTCTCGACGCGGCGACCGACAAGCGCGACGCTGGCCCCTAGGTTGGCCAGTTCGTGCGCGGTGCAGCGGCCAATGCCACTGCCACCACCGGTGACGATAACGGTTTGACCAACAAACAGGCCAGGGCGGAACACGGAACGGTAGGTAGATTGAGACATGATGGACATTTCCTTTCTGCACCCTCAGGCTCGCAGCATGAAATTGCCGTGGCCAAGGGCGATGGGCTTATCGGGGCTGGATTGCCATGCCTGGATGCGCAGGTTCGCCACACGCTGGCCCAGCTTGACCATCACGACGTTGGCATAGGTGTCCTGCGGACGGCCCGAGCGCAGGTAATCAATGTTGAAATCGATGGTCTTGGGCAAGTCCCGGCTGTCCATGTGCCACAGCAGGTAGAACAATCCGGCGCATTCCAGAAACCCTCCGGTGGCACCGCCATGCAGAGCCGGCAGCATGGGGTTGCCTATCAGTTTTTCCTGGAAAGGCAAGACGCAGGTGAACTCCTCGCCCTTGACATCAATGCGCAGGTCCAGAAAACGCGCAAAGGGCACCGCCTGGATCACTTCGCTCCAGTCACCCTGGGCGCGCGCATGGTCAATTTGTTCGGTCCATTTCATCGTGGCACATCCTCGTTGCGCAATACCGGTCGCCCGGAAGTAAACATGTAAATGCCGACTGCGGTGGCTATTGGGTCGTCCAACGTGTCGTGGTAAGCGGCGCCACGGACGAACGCCAGTTCTGCAGTCAACTTGTAGCAAACGGCTCCCCCCAGAATCGCCCGCCCGGGCGTCGCGGGCTTGAGGTAGTCGATGCGCAAGTCCAGCGTGGCCATCGGCCGTATCTCCGGCAGCTTGACGAAAATCGCGAATCCGAGCGCGGCGTCGAGCAGCGCAGTGATGACTCCGCCATGCAAAACCCTGGTCTGCGGATCGCCCACCAGTGCTTCCTGGTACTCGACTTTGAGCACGCACCAGTCGGTGTGCACCGCGTGCGGCAGGAAGCCCAGTTCGCGGTTATACGGCGACACATGGGCGAACTTTTGCCATCGCTTGGCGATTTCTTCTTCTTTGATGATGTGTGTTTCTGTCATCTCGACATGTCTCCAGACAAGGTGAGGGTGGGCTCTTCGCTGGCCGCCGTCACCGGATACCAGCGGGTCGCGGCTGGCGTTTCTTCATGGCGCACATGGCCGGCACGCTGCAGCCACAGCAGGTGCGCCAGGGTTTCGCCCATGGCCAGGTAAGCATGCAGCGGGTCGCTCTGCGCGCCATAAACGGCGTAGCCGAGTTCGGTGGCATTCATGCCCCCCTCGCCCAGACGCGCCAAGAACTTGCGCAGTGCCCTCTGGTGGTGCGCCACCAGTCCATGCGCGCGCTCGACCCCGGCGTGGTAGACGCCGTGGTGGGCTGGCAAGACGTACTCGATGTCCAGTCCCGCAATGGTGCGCAGGCTATCCAGGTAACGTGGCAGCGGATCGGTTTCGCCATAGGGCCAGACACCAATGTTGGGTGTGATGCGCTCGAGCAACTGGTCGCCCGTGAGCAGCAATTTCAGCTTGGGCTCGTACAAGCAGATTTGGGCAATGCTGTGTCCACCAAGCACCAGCACGTCGAAAGCATGATCGCCGATGTGCAAGGTCTGGCCGGCTTCGAGCGGCTCGACGCGAGTCGGCACGGCACAGGCCATATTGCTTTGCAACACCCCGCCCACCACCTGATGCGCATCTTCCGGCGCCACCCCATGGCGGCACATGAAGTCGATACAGTAAGCGCGGTCATCGATGCTGACCACGTGCGTCTGCCGCGCCACCGCCACCTCCTCCTCGCGCATCAGGATCGGAGCCCCGGTGCGCTCGTGCAGCCACACCGCCAGCCCGAGGTGGTCGGGGTGGTGGTGCGAGACGATGATGCGCGTCAAGCCAGCCGCCAGCGGGCCTTCCAATGCGCGCAGCCACAAGGCCCGCGCCGCCTCGCAATCGGCACCCGTGTCGAATAGGCACCAACCCTCGCTGTCGCGAATCAGGTAGATGTTGACGTGGTCGATGCCATAGTCCACCGGCAGCGTGAACATCAGGATGCCGGGCAGGACCTCCTTCAGAGGCAGCTCGACCAACCCGTCAATGACTGAAGTAGCTCGAGAGGTGCTCATGTTCACAACCGTTTCGCCACTTCTTCGAGCATGACCTCGGTGGCACCGCCACCGATAGCTTGGACGCGTGCGTCGCGCACCATACGCTCGATCGCGGCCTCGCGCATGTAGCCGAAGCCGCCGTGGAACTGCTGGCAGTCATAGACCACATCGTTGACCAGCTCGCCGCACAGCGCCTTGACCATCGACACCTCCTTGACGCAGTCGCGCCCCTGCGCGTCCAGCCAGGCCGCGTGGTAAACCAACTGGCGGGCCGCCGCCACCTGCGCTGCCCGCATGGCCATGCGCTGGCGAATCGCCTGCTTGTCCCACAGCGTGGCGCCGAAGGCCTTGCGCTCGCGCACATAGGCCAGCGTCAGCTCGATCGCGCGTGCGGCCTCGCCCATCACCTGCGCACCTAGCACCATGCGCTCGTTCTGGAAGTTGCGCATGATCTGGTAGAAGCCCTTGTTCTCTTCGCCCAGCAGGTTGGCGGACGGCACGCGGCAGTCCTCGAACACCAGCTCGGCGGTGTCGCTGCACAGCCAGCCGCTCTTGTTGAGCGCACGCCCGACCCGAAAACCCGGGGTGCCCTTCTCGACGATGAAGATCGAGATACCGCGCGAACCCTTGGCGCTCGGATCGGTCTTGGCGGCGACAAAGTACACGTCGCCATGCACGCCGTTGGTGATGAACATCTTGCTTCCGTTGATGACCCAGTGCTCACCGTCGCGCACCGCGCGTGTGCGGATGCCGGCCACGTCGGAGCCGGCATCGGGCTCGGTGACCGCCACAGCGCAGATCTTCTCGCCACCGATGATGGGCGGCAGGTAGCGTGCGAGCTGCTCTGGCGTGCCAAAGTTGGCCAGGTGCGGCGAGGCCATGTCGGTGTGCACCATCACCGTCACGGCGAAGCCGCCGTAAGTGGAACGGCCGAGTTCTTCGGCCAGGATGGCGCTGTACACGGTGTCGAGTTTCGAGCCGCCGTACTTTTCGTCGTAGCGTATGCCCAGATAGCCCAGTTCGCCCATCTTGCGCAGCAGCGCGCGCGGCACCATGCCCTGATCTTCCCAGAGCGCGGCGTGCGGCACTACTTCCTGCTCGACAAAGCGGCGCAGGTTGTCCCGGAACTGCCGGTGTTGCTCGTCAAAATAAATCGGCTCGTTCATTGCTTTTCCTCGGATTCGATTGTTTCCATGATCGCCAGCACATCACCACCGCGCACCGCGTCGCCGACGCGGCAACGCAGCTCGGCCACACGTCCCGGCGCTACCGCGCTCAGCGTATGCACCATCTTCATAGCTTCCATCTGCACCAGCGTGTCGCCCGCGTTCACACTCATGCCTACACTGACCTGCACCTGCGTCACCAGACCGGGCATGGGGGCGAGCAGGAGATTGCCGCCCAGCTCATCGGCACCCGCCGCGCCCTTGAGTGCGCGCTGCCAGCGATCGAGCCGGCGCCAGGCCCACGTACCGCTCAGGCCAGAGAGCCACACGCGTTCGCCTTGCTTGGCGTGCTGCTCCACCGCCACCGTGAAGCGAACCGTCAGGCCGTCGCACTGCAACGCCAGGGTGTCGCCGACCAATACCGCCGCCAGGGTCAACTCCCGATCGCCGACGCACACACGCCAGCTGTCACCCTGCGGCGAGACGCTGACTTCATGCACGCAGCGCTGCTCGTCTTCGAGCAGCACCTGTGTGCTGCCAGTGCCACTCCCAGCGCCGGCCGCGCGCCAGGCCCCGAGCGACTGCCAGGCCGAGCGCCCGGCCGTCGCCTGTTTGATCAGCACGCCGTGCACGGCGGCAGCCGCGATGGCCAGCCCATCGTCCGTGCGCGGCTGCCAGCCTGTGGGAAAGGCGCGTTCGATGTAATGTGTGGTGAGTACTTGCGCGAAGTGGTCATGGCGCAGCAGATCGGCCAGAAAACCGAGGTTGCTGTGCACGCCGAGCAGCACCGTGTCGTCCAATGCCGTGGCGAGCCGCCGTGCGGCGGTCGGCCGGTCGTCGGCATGGGCAATTACCTTGGCCAGCATGGAGTCGTAATAAGGCGTAACGTGACTGCCGTTGCGCATGCCGCTGTCGACCCGAACGCCCTCGCCGCGCGGCTCGCGGTAGTCGATCAGGGCGCCGATCTCGGGCGCGAAACCCGCCGCCGGATTCTCCGCGCAGACACGCGCCTCGATCGCGCAGCCGCGCTGCGTCAGGTCCGGCTGGGCGAAGCCGAGCGGCTCACCAGTGGCCACCCGCAGCTGCCATTCGACCAAATCGATACCGACCGTCAACTCGGTCACCGGGTGCTCGACCTGCAGCCGGGTGTTCATTTCCAGGAAGAAGGTGTCGCCGCTGCGGCTGTCGTGGATGAACTCGATGGTGCCGGTGCTGTCGTAGCCGATGGCGTGCCCGATCGTCAGCGCGTGCGAAAACAGGGCCTCGCGCACGGCGGGAGGCAGGTGTGGCGCGGGCGCTTCCTCAATCACTTTCTGGTGGTTGCGCTGGATCGAACATTCGCGCTCGAACAAATGGACCAGATGCCCGTGCTTGTCGCCCAGCAACTGCACTTCGAGGTGGCGTGGCTCGTCGAGGTAGCGTTCCAGCAGCACGCGGTCGTCGCCGAACGAAGCCTTCGCTTCGCGTCGCACGGTATCCAGCGCGGCCGAGAAGTCAGCCGCGCTGCGCACCACCCGCATGCCCTTGCCGCCGCCGCCGGCCGAGGCCTTGATCAGCACCGGGTAGCCGATGCCCCCGGCCGCCGCCTGCAAGACCGCAGAGTCCTGGTCGTCGGCGTGGTAGCCCGGCACCACCGGCACGCCGGCTCCGAGCGCGATGCGCTTGGATTCGATCTTCGAGCCCATGCGCCGAATCGCTTCGCGCGAGGGGCCCACAAAAATGAGCCCGACGGCTTCGCAGGCGTCAATCAGGGCCAGGCTTTCCGACAAAAAGCCGTAGCCCGGATGGATGGCCTGCGCACCGGCGGCACGCGCCGCGGCCACGATGGCAGCGGCATCAAGGTAGCTGCGCGCGGCCTCCGGCGCTCCGATGCGCACGGCCGTATCGCACAGGGCCACGTGCAGCGCCTCGCGGTCGGCGTCGGAATAGACCGCCACCGTGCGCAAGCCCATGCGGCGCGCGGTGCGGGCGATGCGGCAGGCGATCTCCCCGCGATTGGCAATCAGGAGGGTGTTAAACATCAGTCGCACGCCTTCATGCCAACACTCAGACCTGCCGCCACACCGGCAGCCGCTTGCCAAAAAAGGCTGCAATGCCGTCGCGCCCTTCTTCGGTTTCCCAGGCGTCGGCCAGCTTGTCAGCGGTGTAGATCATGTTGGTGGGCAGATCGTGCGCCTGCACATAGGCCACCAGCTTCTTGGTGGCCGCCACCGCGCCGGGCGCGCACTGCAGCAGGTCGGCGAGTTCGCGTTCAATGGCCGCGTCGAGCTGATCGGCCGCCACCACTTCTGAGAGCAGGCCCAGGCGCTGCGCCTCTGCCGCGCTCATGCGGCGCGCCGTCAGAAAGGTGCGCCGGGCGTTGGCTTCACCCATGCGCGCCACAACGTAGGGCGCGATGTTGGCCGGCAGCAGGCCCAGGCGCACCTCGGTCAGCGAGTAGATGCCGGTATCGACCGCGATCGTGATGTCACAGACAGAGATCATGCCGACGCCGCCGCCATACGCGGGGCCATTGATGCGGCCAATGACGGGCATAGGCAGCTCGTTCAGGGCGCGCAGCATGAGCGCCAGATCGCCGCTTTCGCCCACGCGCTCGGTCCGGCTCTTTTTCATGTTGTCCTGCATCCAGCCCAGGTCACCACCGGCGCAAAAGGTCTTGCCGGTGCCGGTGAGCACCACCGCGCGCACGCCCGGCGCTACGGCCAGCCAATCGACGGCACGGCGCAACTCGCTGATCAGGGTGGCGTTGAGCGCGTTATGAGTGTCGGGGCGGTTGAGCGTGAGGCGGGCCACGCCGCGCGCGTCGACGACCAGTTGCAGGGTCTCGTAGGTGGGGGTGTTCATAGAGGTTCTCTTACATGCGGTAAACAGGGGTTGCCGTACTCGGCAACGCACGGCGCGCCGCCAGCGCCAGCGCCAGGCCCAGCACGTCGCGCGAGGCCGAGGGTTCGATCAGACCGTCGTCCCACAGCCGGGAGGTGGCGTAATAGGGATCGCTCTGGCGCGCGTACTGCTCGCGTACCTTGCGTTCGATATCCAGCAGCCGCGCCTCATCAGCCGGGCCGCGCAGGTTAGAGCGCGCCAGCTCGACCATCACGTTGCTGGCAATGTCGGCGCTCATCGTGGCAACTCTGGCACTGGGCCAGGCGAACAGGAATTCGGGCTCAAAGCCGCGGCCGCACATGCCGTAGTTGCCGGCGCCATAAGAGCCGCCAACCACCAACGTGAGCTTGGGCACGCGCGCGCAAGCCATGGCATACACCATCTTGGCGCTGTGCTTGGCAATACCGCCACGCTCGGCCTCGGTGCCAACCATGAAGCCGGGGATGTTCTGCAAAAACAGCAGCGGTACTCCGCGCTGGTTGGCCAGCTCGATGAAATGCGCGCCCTTCAGGGCCGACTCGGACAGCAGCGCGCCGTTGTTGGCGAGGATGGCGACCGGCTGGCCGTGGATCGCGCCAAAGCCGGTCACCAGCGTATCTCCCCACAACGGTTTGAACTCGTGGAAAGCGCTGCCGTCGAGCAGCCGCGCAATGATTTCGCGCGCGTCGTAGGGCTGTTTGGGGTCGACCGTTACGACGCCATCGAGCTCAACCGGGTCGTAACGTGGTGCGCTGGGCGGCAGCGGCGGCACCATGGGCGGCTCGGGCGGCAGGCTGGCGACGATCTGACGCAGCATGGCCAGCGCCTGATGCTCGTCCTCGGCCAGGTGGTCGCTGACACCGGAGACACGGCTGTGCATCTCCGCGCCGCCCAGGGTTTCGCCGTCTACCACTTCGTTGATCGCGATCTTGACGATGGACGGGCCACCCAGATGAATGCGTGCGTTACCGCGCACCATCACCACTTCGTCCGACAGCGCGGGAATGTAGGCGCCGCCCGCGGTGCAACCGCCGAACACGGCCGAGAGCTGCGGCAGGCCAGCCTGCGACATGCGGCACTGGCGGTGGAAGCTGTTGCCGAAGTGGTCCTTGTCGGGAAACACGCGGTCCTGCTCCGGCAAAAAGGCGCCGCCGCAATCCACCAGGTACAGGCAAGGCAGGCGCAGGCGCTGGGCAATCTCCTGCGCCCGTATGTGTTTTTTAACGGTTTCATGGAAGAACGAGCCGCCCTTGACGGTGGCATCGTTGGCAATGAACATGCAGGGCCGCCCGGCCACCATCCCGACGCCGGTGACGATGCCCGCACCCGGCACCTCGTTGCCATACTGATCCCAGGCCGCCAGCGGCGAGAGTTCCAGGAAGGCGCTACCGTCATCGACGATGAAGTCGATGCGCTCGCGCACCAGCAGCTTGCCGCGCTCGCGGTGGCGCTGGATGTGCGCGTCGCGCCCGCCGGTGGCCACCTCGGCCAGGCGTGCGCGCAGAAGAGCGATCTGGCCCGCGTGGTGTGCAAGGTTGTCGCGGAAGCTCGGACCTTGCACATCGACCAGCGTTTGAATCACGGACATCCTGTTTCGTCCTTTGAAGCGCGGTCAGACCGCGGCGTAGCCACCATCGACCACCAACTCGGCACCCATGACGGTGGACGACTCATCGGAGGCCCCGGAACAGCACCACCGCCGACACTTCCTGATGCTGCACCGCCCGCCCAATTGGAGTGGTGCCGAGCAGCGATTTGTGATCGGCCGGATCGCTCAACAAGTCCTTGGTCATCGGCGTCTCGATGGCGCCAAGGTGAACCGAATTGACACGAATATTGAAAGGGGCGAGATAGGGCGCGCTGGCCATACTGAACAGCCGTACCTCGCCCTTGGAAGCCCCATAGGCACAGGGTGCGCCTAACGGCCGTAGATAGACAGGATGTTGATGATCGAGCCACCACCTGCCTGCTTCATCGTCGGCACCCCCGTCCGCGTGCCGAAAAAGGGGTAGCGCACGTTGACGTTGAACATGCGGTCCCACTCCGCCGCGCTGGCGAACGCCCGCCGCGACGGTTTCGCCAATCCCGGCGTTCATGTCCGCGACAGGCAGCTCGCAGTGGACCTGGCCCATGCCCATCGCACTGCCCGTCACAAGAATGACCTTGTCCTGTACTCGACCAATGACCTTCTCCTTGTCATGTGATTCAGCGCACCGCCCCACAAATCTCTTGCATTCGCTGGCCGGCGCGAAATCCCTTGAGCGAGCCGCTGTGCATCACATGGCCCGACAGGGTGCGGCCGATGACGCGTTCGGCCAGAAGGGACGCCTCGATCAGCGCCTCTAAATCGATGCCGGTCTCGATGCCCAGTTCCTGGCACATGAACACCATGTCTTCGGTGCAGATATTGCCGGCCGCGCCACCGTGCGTGTGACCCGCGAACGGACAGCCGCCCAGACCGGCGACCGAACTGTCGAACAGCCGCACGCCCATTTGCAAGGCGGCATAAACGTTGGCACCGCCGACGCCGCGCGTGTCGTGCAGGTGCAGGCCGATCTGAGCCTCCGGCACGATCGCGCGCACCGCGCCGACGCGGCGCTTGATCTCCTCGGGATTTGCCCAGCCCATGGTGTCGGCCAAGTAGACCGCCGGCAGCGGCACACGCCGGTCGGCGCAGGCATCGACCAGCCAGCGGACCTGATCGGTGAGGACCGACAGCGGCACGGCGCCACCGAGATTGCAGCCAAAGGCCGTGATCACGTAGGCCTTTTCCACCGGAATGCCCAGGGCGATGTAGCGGTCCAGCCAGCCGAGCTGGCGTTCACGCATCTCGGCCACGCTGCAATTGTTGTTGCGCTGCGAAAACGGCTCGGTTGTGTAGAACATCAGCTTGCCGTCCAGATCCACCTGTTCACAGGCGCGCGCCCGCTCGAAGCCGTTGTCGTTGAGCCAAAGCGCCGTGTAGCGGGTACCAGGGCGCTTGATGATGGCGGCGAACAATTCGGACGTGTCGGCCATCTGCGGCACCGCGCGCGCACTGACAAAGGACGCAACCTGGATCTGCCTCAGACCCGAGAGGCTCAAGGCATCAATCAGCGCGGCGCGGTCCGCCAGCGGATAGGTTTTTGGCTCCATCTGGAAGCCCTCGCGCGGTCCCTCCTCATGGAACTCGACGGAGGTAGGCAAGTTGCTCATCGCTTGTACCTCCTTCGATCAAGCCGGGCTGACTTCGGCCAGCACTTGGTGGCGCTCAACCATGTCGCCGACCCGGCAGCGCAGGCTGCTCAGGCTGCCTTCGAATGGCGCCATGACGTGCAGCTCCATCTTCATCGATTCGAGCACGATCACGGTCTGGCCGATGGAAACCTTCTCACCGACCGCCGACTTGACCGCCACCACCTTGCCCATCATTGGCGCGCCCAATTGACCGCTGGCGGCAGCGTCACCGGCGCCCCCCCCCAGATAGGGTCGTGCCGTGAACAAGCTGCTGCCCAACGCGCTGGCGAGCTCGGCCTGCCACGCGTCGCCCCGGATCGTCAGTTCCAGCGCCCGCCCACCACATTGCAGCAGGAAGCGTCCGCCCGCGAGCGGCTGCAGCGTAGCGCGCACCTTTTGCTCGCCAATGACCAGCGCACTGCTGCCCTGGTCATCGCGCATCGAAAACCGCACGGGCCATTCCGCCGCGCCCGCCTTCAACACAAGGACCGGCTGGGGTGCGGCCTGAATCGGCCCACTGCTCAGGCGCCAGCCCGTGAAACCGTCCCAGAGGGTCCAGCAGCCCAGCGCGGACGACTCGGCACGCCGTTGCGCCAGCCAGTGCAGCGCGGCAGCAGCCAGATGCTCAAGAGGCGGCGCGGCGGGAGCCACCACGCCGCGCTGCGCGTGGCGCTCGTCGATCAGGCGGGTGTGAAATGTGGCATCGCGGGTCTCCGGCCATTCCAGCAGTTCATGCAGAAATTCCAGGTTGGTGACCAGGCCGATCACCGTGCTTTCGCGCAATCCGGCCACCAGCGCCCGGCGCGCCGACTCGCGGTCGGGCCCGTGCGCGATGAGCTTGGCGATCATCGAGTCGTAGTGCGGCGAGATTTCGTCGCCACTGTCTACCCCGGACTCGACGCGCACGCCCGCGCGCGAAAAATCGACCACCTGCAACCGCCCGGTAGCCGGCAAAAATCCCGCAGCGGCGTCTTCAGCGCACAGCCTGGCCTCGAAGGCGTGACCGGTGCACCGCACGTCGGCTTGCGCCAGCGGCAGGCTGTCCGTGTCGGCAATGCGCAGTTGCAGTTCGACCAGATCGAGGCCGGTGACTTCTTCGGTCACCGGGTGTTCGACCTGCAAGCGAGGATTGACCTCCAGGAAATAATATTCTTCACCCGTGACGACAAACTCAACCGTGCCCAGGCCGCGGTAATTCACGCCAGAGGCCAGCTTGACCGCATCGGCCAGGATAGCTTCACGCAGACGCGGGCTCAGACCGCTTGACGGCGCTTCTTCGATCACTTTTTGATGGCGTCGCTGCAAGGTGCACTCGCGCTCGAACAGGTGAATGGCGTGGCCCTGGCCGTCACCGGCCACCTGCACCTCCAGGTGGCGCACATGCGGCAGGTAGCGCTCGACGATCAGTTCGCCGTTGCCGAAGGCTTTTTCGGCCTCACGCATGGCACTCTCGATGCGCGACTCCAGCCCCTCCAGCGTCTCGACCACCGCCATGCCACGGCCACCGCCACCAGCCACGGCCTTGAGCAGCACGGGCAGCTTCATACCGCGCACCAGATTCAACACCTCGGCTGGGTCGGTCATGCCGCTTTCGCTGCCGGGAATGACCGGCACGCCGAGACGGGCTGCCTCGCGCTTGGCACTGGCTTTGCCGCCGACGCGCTCGATGGTGTCGGCCCGGGGTCCAATGAAGGTCAAGCCAGCCGCATCCAGTGCGCGCACAAAGGCCGGATTTTCCGAGACAAAACCGTAGCCCGGATGAACGGCGTCGGCGCCCACACGCCGGGCCGCCGCGATGATGGCATCGATGTTCAGATAACTCTCGCTGGGCGCTGCACCCCCGAGTTCGACCGATTCACCGATCTCACGCACATGGCGGGCAAACCGGTCGGCACTGGAGTGCACGGTGGCCACTTCCAGGCCGAGCTTGCGGCAGGTGCGGGCAATGCGGCAGGCGATCTCGCCGCGGTTGGCAATGAGGACTTTCTTAAGCATGCCCAACTCCTGCGGCGAAGTGGGTCATCAAGACGGTGTGGATGCGTTGCATGGCTGGCGTCCTGGTTAAAAACGGAAGACACCGAACGGCGTCGGTTTGGCGGCAGTCCGGGATGCGAGGTCGAGCAGCAGTCCCATGGCGTCGCGTGTTTCCACCGGATCGATGATGCCGTCCACCCACAAATTCGAGGAGAAGTTCGCAGCAGGCTGGAAGTCTTCGTAAATCTTGCGTACCGGCGCCTTGAACGCCTCTTCTTCCTCGGGCGTCCACTCTTTTCCCTCGGTCTTGTTGATCTGTCTGCGCACCAGTGCCATCACCGTGGCGGCCTGATCCGGACCCATGATGGCCGCGCGGCCGGTCGGCCAAGCAAACATCGCGGTCGGGTTGAACGGGCGGCCACACATCGCCAGGTAACCTGCACCGTAAGAGGCGCCCATGATGATGGTGTACTTGGGCACGTTGGCCGAGGCCATCGCCGTGATCATCTTGGCCCCGGCTTTGGCAATGCCAGCCTGCTCGGCGGCGCGCCCGACCATGAAGCCGGTCACGTCGGCCATGAACAGCAGAGGGATGTCTCGCTGGCAGCACAGATCGATGAAGTGCGCCGCCTTCATCGCGCTTTCCGGGAACAGCACGCCCTGGTTGGCCAGGATGCCAACCTCGTGGCCATGGATGCGAGCAAAGCCGGTCAGCAGGGTGTCGCCGTACATCGGCTTGAATTCCTGGAACCGGCTGTCATCGACGAAACGCGCCAGAATCTCGCGCGTGTCGGTCGGGATTTTGGTGTCGCGGCTGATGATGCCGTAAATCTCGCGCGGATCGAAGCGCGGAGGCACCGACGGCTGACGCGTCCAGCGTGGCTTGGGCTGCTCACCCAGGTCCCGTACGATTTCACGCGTGATGGCCAGCGCGTGGCGGTCATCTTCGGCAATATGATCAGTGACACCGCTGACGCTGCAGTGCATCTTGGCGCCGCCCAGCGACTCTGCATCCACCGTCTCGCCGGTGGCGGCAAAGGTCAACTCGGGGCCACCGAGGTACATATAGCCTTGTTCCTTGACAATCACCGCCTCGTCGCACAGCGCCGGGATGTAGGCGCCACCCGCCGTGCAAGGCCCCATCACCACGGCAATCTGCTGGATACCCTCGGCCGACATGCGTACCTGGTTGTTGAAAATGCTGCCGAACTGCCCCACATCGGGAAAGATGTTGGCCATCTCAGGCAGGAAGGCGCCACCGCTGTCCACCAGCGTGATGCAGGGCAAGCGGTGTGCCCAGGCAATTTGCTGCGCCCGCACATGCTTCTTGCAGGTCATGCCGTAGTAGGTGCCACCCTTCACGGTGGCGTCGTTGGCAATGATCATGCACGGACGGCCCTGCACCAGACCGATGCCGGTGATGATGCTGGCACCCGGCGGCACGCCGTCGTACATGCCCTCGCCGGCAAGCATGCCGACCTCTAGGAAAGGCGAACCTGGATCGAGCAGCACTTCGACGCGATGGCGCGGCAGGATCTTGTTGCGCGCCAGGTGTTTTTCCCGCGCTTTCGGGGGGCCTCCGGCCAGCGCCAGTTGGCGACGGCTTTGCAGGTCCGCAATCACGGCCTGGTAGGCTTTTTGGTTGAGCCGAAATTCGTCGTCGGAAGTCGATATGCGGGAGGAAAGGATGGTCATATGTGATTGCGCCTATTCGCGAGACAAAGCATTCAGCCGCTCAGGCCTTGAACACCGGTGTACGGCGTGCCTCGAAGGCCGCCAGACCTTCGCTGACGTCGTCATCGAGCAGAGCCGCGCTGGCCAGGTCTTCCTCAAGCTGGAGACCGACCTCCGACGAACCCTCCATGCCTTGCCGTGCCAAACGTTTCATGGTGGCCATGCCGATGCGGCTGCGCGTGGCGATCTTGCTGCAATACGCCAGCGCCGCTTCACCCAACTGCTCAGGCTCGACCACATAGTTCACCAGCCCCCACTGCTCGGCGGTGGCGGCATCGATCCAGCGCGCCGAAAAGAACAGGTCCAGGCCACGGCGCAGACCCGCAATGCGTGGCATGCGCTGGCTGCCGCCCCACCCGGGAATCAGGCCGAACTGGGCATGCTGGTCGCCAAAGCGCGCGTCCTTGGCCGCAAAGATGATGTCGCAGGCCAGCATCAGTTCGCTGCCACCGGCCAGGGTCAGACCCTGGCAGGCCGCCACCACCGGCAAATCGCTGCGTTCCAGGCGCTTGAGCACGCTGTGACCATAGCTGATGAAGTGCTTGAGCCTGGCTGGATCGCCACGCAGCGACTTCACCTCATCCAGATCGGCGCCGGTGCAGAAGTGCTTGCCTTGCGCCCGGATCAGAATGGCGCGCACACCGGAGTCGGATTTCTCGAATCCGTCGATGGCGGCCTCGATGGCCGCATGAACGGACATCGACAGGCAATTGAATTTTTCGGGGCGGGCTAACTCGATAATTCCAACGGCGCCGGCACGGCTGATCTCCACTGGGGATGTCTGAATCATTTCTTGCTCTCCTTGGCGTACTGCACGGCGGCGCGTCCCACGCGCTCGCGGGCAACGATCAGCTTCATGATTTGCGCCGTTCCGTCGCCGATTTCCAGGCCCATCACGTCGCGCAGGCGCTGCTGGTGAGGCAGGTCCATCGACCAGCCATAGTGCCCAAAGGTCAGCAGGCACTGGTGAATCGCGTCAAAAGCGGTCTTGGGGCCCATCCACTTGACCATGGCCGCTTCCGCGGTGTGCGGCTGACCGGCATCGCGCAGGGCCAGGCCGTGGTAGCAGAGCTGGCGGCAAGCGGCGATCA
The DNA here is from genome assembly GCF_059424305.1 of Hydrogenophaga sp. GW456-12-10-14-TSB4. Classification (NCBI taxonomy): domain Bacteria; kingdom Pseudomonadati; phylum Pseudomonadota; class Betaproteobacteria; order Burkholderiales; family Comamonadaceae; genus Hydrogenophaga; species Hydrogenophaga sp. GW456-12-10-14-TSB4. Next base: position 72,094 of record NZ_JBWKZH010000001.1, read on the forward strand.
GGGTCTCGAACTCGACAAGGGGAAAGCTCACGCCCTGGTACTGCGCCAGCGGCGCGCCAAAGGTCTGGCGTTCCTTCACGTATTCCCAGGCTTCGTCGATCGAGGCCTGCGCGGCGGCCACGCACTGCAGCGCGATCAGGATGCGGCTGAAGTCAAAGCCCTGCATCACCTGCGTGAAGCCTTTGCCCTCCTCGCCCAGCCGGTTCTCGACCGGCACCCGCACATCGTCGAAAAACACCGAACCACGGCCGATGATCTTGCTACCAACATCGTTGAAGCGCGTGCGTTGCACGCCGGGCTGATTCAGATCGACCAGGAAGGCGCTGATGCCTCGTGCGACATCCTCGGGCTTTCCGGTGCGTGCGAACAACACCATGGCATCGGCCTGGTCGGCAAAAGTGATGGAGGTTTTCTCGCCGGAAAGCACGTACTCGTCGCCCACGCGACGCGCCTTGAGTTGCAGATTGGCGGCATCCGAGCCGCCCCGTGGTTCGGTCAGACCCAGCGCGACGATGGCCTCGCCCGCCACGATCCGGCTGTTCCAGGTGCGCGCCAGCTCGGGGGACGCATTGGCATGGATGATGGCGCCCATCAGCGAACTGAGCAGCTGCATGTAGCTGACGTTGAAGTCACCATAGGCAATTTCCTCGGTGATCATGCCGGCCGTGACGCCACTGAGGCCCAAGCCGCCATATTCCTCGGGCAGATCAACACCGATCAGACCGAGCGAACCCATTTCCTTGAACAAGGCCCGGTCGATGCCAGGTTGCGATTCGCGCTTCTGGTAATCGGGCCTGAGCTTCTCTCGTGCAAAGCGGCGCGCCACGTCACGCAGCGCAATCTGGTCATCGTCGAACATCATGGGTAAATCTCCTGACTGACTGTTGTCGAAATCGCCGCCTGCATCACACCGTCAATCCGGACGAAGAATTTGAGGTGCTCGCCAATTGCATGGCTGGTCGTTGTCGCATGATATCATCGAACAGGTGTTAGTTAGATTTTTAAAGAGGCGTTCCCCATGTCCACCGAAGCCACTGTTTTCTTTCCGACGCTACTCTCCGTCCTGAAGGTAGGCGCGCACACCCTTCGCAACCGAACGCTGATGGGATCGATGCACACACGTCTGGAGTCGCTGGACCGGTCGATCGACCGGCTGTCCCTGTTCTATGCCGAGCGCGCACGCGGCGGCGCGGGCCTGATTGTCACGGGCGGCTATGCCCCCTGCCAGGATGGCCTGCTGGATGAAACGGGTCCCCTGCTTATCACGACGGCACAAGCCGATGTGCTCAGACCGATCCCTCAGGCGGTGCACGCCGAGGGCGGCAAGATCATTCTGCAAATCCTGCACACAGGGCGCTACGCAAAAGTCGCCAGGCCAGTGGGCGCTTCTGACATCCCCTCCCCGATCAACTCCCGCGCGCCTCGCGCCTTGAGCACGGCCGAAGTCTGGCAAACGGTGGAAGACTATGTACGCTGTGCCGAACTGGCGCAACGCGCCGGCTTCGACGGCGTCGAGATCATGGGCTCGGAGGGCTACCTGCTCAACCAGTTCACCGTCACGCGCACGAACAACCGCAGCGACGAATTTGGCGGCAGCATGGAAAATCGTCATCGCCTGCCGGTGGAGATCGTGCGGCGCACGCGCGAACGCCTGGGGTCGCAGTTTCTGCTCATGTATCGGGTTTCGGCGCTCGATCTGGTCGAGGGCGGTGCCCCGGCTGACGACATCATCCAGCTCGCCCAGGCGGTGCAGGCCGCAGGCGCTGACATCCTCAATACAGGCATCGGCTGGCACGAAGCGCGCATCCCGACCATTGCCTACGTGGTGCCGCGCGCGGCGTGGCGCTTTGCGGCGGCCCGCATCAAACAAGCAGTGACGATTCCTGTCATCGTCTCCAACCGGATCAACACGCCCGATCTGGCCGAAGAAATCCTGGCCAGCGGTGACGCCGATATGGTGTCGATGGCGCGCCCCTTCCTGGCCGATGCCGACTTCGTACGCAAGGCGGCGCAGGGCCGCGCCGATGAGATCAACACCTGCATCGCCTGCAACCAAGCCTGTCTCGACTACATCTTCGCCGACCGCCCCGCCACCTGTCTGGTCAATCCACGCGCCGGGCGCGAGCTGGAGTTCTCGCTGATGCCGTCACGGGCCATGCAGCGCAAGGTGGCGGTGATCGGTGCCGGCGCGGCCGGACTGGCCTGCGCGCTGACTGCGGCGGAACGCGGTCATGCGGTCACCCTGTTCGAGGCTGGACCCGAGATTGGCGGCCAGTTAAACCTGGCCCGGGCCGTGCCGGGCAAGCAGGAGTTCAACGAACTGTTGCGCTATTTCAGGCAAGGCGTGGCTCGGCATGGCGTGACGCTCAGGCTCAACAGCCGGGCGGATGCCCCATCTCTAGCTGCCGGTCACTACGACCGCATCGTGATAGCCACCGGCGTGCGCCCGCGCCTGCCGCAGCTCCTGGGCATGGCTCACCCGAAAGTGATGAGCTATGCCGATCTGCTGTCGGGTCGGGTGCAGGCAGGCCGCCGGGTCGCGGTGATCGGCGCCGGTGGCATCGGTTTCGATGTAGCCACCTTCCTGCTGCATGACGAGCATGAGGGTAATGCTGCCAACGCGCCTCAGGCGCTTGAGCAGTTTTACGCTGAATGGGGCGTCGATACCTCGCCCGCAGCTGCGGGTGGCCTCAAACCGGCACAGCCAATCAGCGCGCCACGCGAAGTCACCCTGTTGCAGAGAAAACCTGAAAAGCCTGGACGCAGTCTGGGTATGTCCACTGGCTGGGCACTCAAGGCCGAGCTGGCGCGGCGCGGCCTGCGCACGCTGCCAGGATGCGTCTATGAACACATCGATGACGCCGGGCTGCACCTGCGCGTCAACGGTGTACCGCAGACGCTGAACGTGGACACCATCGTGATTTGCGCCGGCCAGGACAGCGAGAACGCGCTGGTCGCCGAATTGCGCGCGCTCGGCCTGGCGCCCGATGTCATCGGCGGCGCCGAGCTGGCCGCCGAACTCGACGCCTTGCGCGCCATTGACCAAGGCACACGCCTCGGTCTGGCGATTTGAGTCCACTGGAACACCACCATGGATTTCGCCCACAACCAGGAACATGAAGCGATACGCGAAGCAATCGGCAAAATCTGCGCTCGCTTTGACGACAGCTACTGGCTCGAACGGGACCGGCTGGGCGGCTTTCCGCATGAGCTGCACCGCGCTCTAGCCGACGGCGGCTGGCTCGGCGTTTGTCTGCCACAGGAATATGGCGGCGTCGGACTGGGCATCAGTGAAGCGACCGTGATGATGCAGACCATCTCACAGTCGGGTGCGGGGCTGTCTGGCGCATCGGCGGTGCACATGAACATTTTCGGCTTGCAGCCCGTGGCGGTGTTTGGCAACGAGGAGCAGAAACGCCGCATGCTGCCTCCGCTGATCCAGGGCAAGGAGAAGGCCTGCTTCGCCGTCACCGAGCCCAACACCGGCCTGAACACCACCCGTCTGAAAACCCGCGCCGAACGGGCAGGCGACCACTATGTGCTGTCTGGCCAGAAGGTCTGGATATCGACCGCCCAGGTGGCAGAGAAGATGCTCATTCTGGCGCGCACCACTCCGATCGAGGACTGCAAGAAACCGACCTTCGGCCTGAGCCTGTTCTACACCGACCTCGACCGCAGTTTTGTCGAGGTGCGCGAAATCGAAAAGATGGGACGCAAATCGGTCGACTCGAACGAACTCTTCATCGACGGCTTGCGCGTGCCGGTAGGAGACCGCATCGGCGAAGAAGGCCGCGGCTTTGAGTACATCCTGCATGGCATGAACCCGGAGCGGGTGCTGATCGCGGGCGAGGCCGTCGGCCTGGGTCGGGCGGCGCTGCAGGTAGCCGTCAAGTACGCCCGCGAGCGCGTGGTCTTTGACCGGCCCATCGGGCAGAACCAGTCTATCCAGCATCCGCTGGCGCAATCATGGATGGAGCTTGAGGCCGCTGAAATGATGGCGATGCGCGCGGCCTGGAAATACGACAACAGCCTGCCCTGCGGCGCCGACGCAAATGCTGCCAAGTACATGGCGGCCGAGGCTGGTTTCAACGCCTGCCAGCGCGCCATGGCCACGCTGGGCGGCTATGGCTATGCCAAGGAATACCACGTCGAGCGTTATCTGCGCGAAATGATGATTCCGCGCATCGCGCCGATCAGCCCGCAACTCATCCTGTGCTTCATCGCTGAGAAGGTGCTGGGCCTGCCTAAATCCTATTGACATTCACGAGCTCGCGACCGATTTTCTTCCCGCTGAGGCCAGCAATACCCAATTTTTACCCAGGCCAGCACCCACCCCATCATGACTACCACCCACGACAGCGAACGCGCTGAACAACTGACCATGCTGCGCGAAAGCGCGCTAAGTTTCGTCACCAAAGAATCACCACTCAACCGTGCCCGCGCCCTGCGCCAACAGGTGCCGGGCTACGACCGCCGCTTCTGGAGCGCCCTGGCCGAGCAGGGCTGGACCGGGCTGCTGGTGCCCGAACAATTGGGCGGCTACGCCCAGGGTTTCGCTGAGATGGCCGAGGTGGCGGCCGCCCTGGCTTCTCAGGTCGCGCCCGAACCGGTGGTGCCGGTGCTGGTGTTTGCCGGCCGGCTGCTGTCCCATGTGGGTGCCACCGAGCTATCGATGCGTCTCTTGACCGAACTCGCCGAGGGTCGCACGCTACCCGCCGTGGCCTGGCAGGAAGATGTAACCGGCGCGAAAGACCAGCCCGGTCTGGCCGCGACCCGGCTGGAGCGCCAGGGCGACTCCCTGCTGATACATGGCTACAAGCGCCATGTACGCCCCGGTGCCGGGGCCGACGGCTACATCGTCAGCGCCACCAACCCACAAGGTCTGGTCCTGGTGTGGGTGCCGGCAGATGCATCCGGCCTTACCCTGTCGAGCCAGCCGCTGGCCGACGGCAGCTATGCAGCACAGCTCAACTTGAACAGCGTTCGCCTGCCCGCCAGCCACCTGCTGGCCGAAGGGGCCGCCGCCGCGGCCGCGCTGACCCGCGCCTACGACGAAACCCTGGTACTGGCCAGCGTTGAACTGCTGGCCCTTGTGCGCAGCATGCTGACCATGACACAAGACTACCTGCGAACGCGGATCCAGTTCGGCAAGCCGATAGGCAGCTTCCAGTCACTGCAGCACCGCACTGTGGACCTGTTGATTCAGCAGGAACTGACTGCCAGCGTGGTGACGCAGGCTCTGGCCCTGCTAGATGACCCGGCCGCCGACGCCAGCGCGCGCTCTGCCCTGGCAAGCCGCGTCAAGTCGCGCGCGTCGGATGCGGGGCTGCAGGTGGCGCGGGAGGCGGTGCAACTGCACGGCGCCATCGGCGTCACCGACGAATACGACCTGGGCCTGTATCTGCAGCGTGCTCTGGTGTTGGCCGCCTGGCTGGGCAATGGCAACCAGCAGCGCCGCCGCTACGCCAACCTCACCCAAAACGCCACCGCGCAGGAGCACGCATGAACACCACCGCCTCCACTTCCACTGACTGGAATGCGTTCGACAACGCCAGCTTTCGCGCCACACTGCGCGAATTCTTTGAAGAACATTTCCCCAGCGAATGGCGCTACCCGCAACGGCGCCTGCGCTGGTCCGAAATCGGCCCTTGGTACCTGAGGCTTTCAGAAAAAGGCTGGGTCGCGCCGAGTTGGCCCACGCAGTACGGCGGCATGGGACTCTCACCCGAGAAACTCATCATCTTCATTGAAGAGCAGGAGCGCTGGGGCGTGGCGCGCGCGCCCGACATGGGCATCACCATGGTCGGCCCGCTGCTGATCAACCATGGCAACGACGCCCAGCGCGCCTACTACCTGCCCAAGATCATTTCCGGTGAGCACATCTGGTGCCAGGGTTACTCGGAACCCAATTCGGGCTCCGACCTGGCCAGTCTGCGCACCGAGGCGGTGGTCGATGGCAACGATTTTATCGTCAACGGGCAAAAGACCTGGACCACGCTGGCACAGGACGCCACCCACTTTTTCCTGCTGGTGCGCACCGACAAATCGGCCAAGAAGCAGGAAGGCATCAGCTTTTTGCTGGTCGACATGAACACGCCGGGCATCACGGTGCGCCCCATCCGCAACATCGCGGGCAGCGAAGACTTCTGCGAGGTCTTCCTGGAAAACGTGCGCGTGCCGCGCACCAGCATCGTCGGCGAGCTTAACAAGGGCTGGACCATCGCCAAGGCGCTGCTCGGATTCGAGCGCATCTTCCTGGGCAGCCCCAAACAAAGCCAGTACGCGCTGGCGCGCGTGCAGGAAGCCGCGCAGCGCCTCGGCCTGTTCGAAGACACCGGCTTCGTGGACCGCTACACCAAGCTGGCGCTGGACGTGTCCGACCTGGGCGCGCTCTATGGCCGTTTCATCGATCAAGTCAAGCGCGGCGAAACCCTGGGACCCGATGTCTCGATGCTCAAGCTGTTCGCCACCGAAACCTATTCGCGGCTGGCCGACCTGCTGGTCGATGTCATGGGATCGAGTGGCGGCACGCCCGGCTCCACAGCCCTGCCCGGTGGCAAAACCGATGCGTTGACCACCTTCTACAATGCGCGCCCGGCCACCATCTACGGCGGCAGCAACGAAGTGCAACGCAACATCCTGGCTTCCAGCGTGCTGAAGTTGCCGTCATGAGCGCATCGGGCTATCCGGCATTTGACGGCTGCGGCCCGGACGCGCTGTTCGCGCAAGGGTTGGCGCAAGGTCGCTTTAAAATCCAATGTTGCAGCGCCTGCGGTCAGCATGTGTTTTATCCGCGCGCGCTGTGCACCCATTGCGGCTCGGCCCAGCTCGACTGGATTGAACCCAGCGGGGTCGGCTGCGTCTATTCCAGCACCACGGTGCGCCGCAAGCCGCAAGCCGGTGGCGACTACAACGTGGCGCTGGTGGACCTAGCCGAAGGGCCGCGGCTGATGTCGCGCATCGATGGCATTGCACCCGACCAGGTGCGCATCGGCATGCGGGTGCAGGCGCGCGTGATCGACGATCCTGCCAAGGGCAAGTTGCTGGTCTTCATCCCCGAGGGCGCCACACCATGAGCGCCGCGTCGGGCCGTTCCCAAGCAAGCTCGCACCGCAGTGCGCAGCACGAAGGTCCTCCATGAGCACCATCTCTCCCCTGCGCGGCGCGGCCGCCATCGTGGGTGCCAGCCTGGGCGGCGTGCCCATGGCCCCCGGTCGCAGCGCGCTCGAAATTCTGGGCGAAGCGGTGCACGGCGCGCTGGCCGATGCAGGCTTGAAGCTGTCCGATGTCGATGGCCTGTTCACCGGCTCGTCCTATCACTTCCTTGCAGGTTTATCGGTGGCCGAATATCTGGGTATCCATCCCAAGTTCTGCGAAGCCACGATGGTCGGCGGCTCGTCTTATGTGGGCCACCTGCTCACTGCGGCCATGGCGCTGCACACCGGCCAGTGCGACGTGGCGCTCATTTGCTACGGCAGCAACCAGGGCTCGGGCTTCGGCAAGCTCAAGTCGATGGCCGAAACGCCCTTGTACGAGGCGCCATACGAGCCACGCTACCCGATCTCCAGCTACGCCCTGGCCGCAGCGCGCCACATGCACCAATACGGCACCACGCGCGAGGACCTGGCGCACATCGCGGTGGCAGCGCGCCAGTGGGCACAACTCAATCCGCTGGCCCACACGCGAGATCCACTCAGCATCGGACAGGTGCTGGCTTCGCGGCTGGTGAGCGATCCGCTGTCGGTGCTCGATTGCTGCCTGGTCACCGACGGCGGCGGCGCCCTGGTGCTGGTGCGCAGCGAGCGGGCACGCGACTTTCCCAAACCGCCGGTCTATGTCCTAGGCACGGCTGCGGCCACCTGGCACCGCCAGATCGGCTCCATGCCCGACCTGACTGTCACCGCAGCCGCCGAGTCCGGGCCGCGCGCCTTTGCCATGGCCGGTCTGGCACCGAAGGACGTGGACGTGCTGGGGTTGTACGACGCCTTCACCATCAACACGCTGCTGTTCCTCGAAGACCTGGGCTTTTGCGCCAAGGGAGAAGGTGGCGCTTTCGTGCGCAACGGGCGCATCGCACCGGGGGGCGATTTGCCGGTCAATACCAATGGCGGCGGTCTGTCGTGCTGTCACCCTGGCATGTACGGCATGTTCCTGCTGATCGAGGCCGTGCAGCAACTGCGCGCCGAGGCCGGCGACCGCCAGGTACCGGGCGCAGAGATCGCCCTGTGTCACGGCAACGGCGGCGTTCTCTCCAGCCAGGTGACGGCCCTGCTGGGCACGGCCGCCACCGTCTGATTTTTCAAATCAACAACCAGGAGTCATTTCATGAGCAAGGGCAACATGCTGCAAGACAAAGTCGCCGTGGTCACCGGCGCGGGCCGGGGCATCGGCCGCGACATCGCACTGATGATGGCGGCGCAAGGCGCCAAGGTGGTGGTCAACGACATCGGCGCCTCGGTCGGCGGCGAAGGCAATGACGCCAGCCACGGCCAGCAGGTGGTCAACGAGATCAAGGCCGCTGGCGGCCAGGCCGTTCTCAGCACCGACAGCGTCTCGACCTGGCCCACGGCCAACCGCATCATCGAATGCGCGGCCGACACCTTCGGGCGCATCGACATCGTCGTCAACAACGCCGGCATCCTGCGCGACCGCCTGTTCTTCAACATGTCGCCCGAGGAGTGGAGCGCCGTCATCGACGTGCACCTCAACGGCAGCTTCTTCACTTCGCGCGCCGCCGCCCCGCACTTCAAGACGCAGAAGTCGGGTGCCTATGTGCACATGACTTCCACGTCCGGCCTGATCGGCAACCTGGGCCAGGCCAACTACGCCGCTGCCAAGCTGGGCATCGTGGCCATGTCGCGCCACATCGCCGGCGACATGCAACGCTACAACGTGCGTTCCAACTGCATCTCGCCGTTCGCCTGGAGCCGCATGATCGGCGCCATCCCCACCGACACACCCGAGCAGCAGGCACGCGTGGAAAAACTAAAAAAACTCGGTACCGAGCAGATTGCGCCCATGGCCACCTTCCTGGCCAGCGATGCCGCAGCCGACGTCACGGCCCAGATCTTCGCCGTGCGCGGCAACGAGATTTTCCTCATGAGCCAGTCGCGCCCGATCCGCGGCATGCACACCGCCGAGGGCTGGACACCCAAGACCATCGCCGAGCGCGTGTTGCCCGCCATGAAGCAGAACTTCTATCCGCTGGAGAGCTCGAACATCGTGTTCTCCTGGGATCCCGTCTGACGTCATCTGCCATGGCGATCAACTACGAGAAACTGATGGCATGGCCGTTCGAGGACGTTCGCCATCGCTACACCCAGCGCGACACCATGCTCTACGCACTGGGCGTGGGCCTGGGCACCGACCCGACCAACGAGACCGAGCTGCGCTTTGTCTATGAAAAGAACCTGCTGGCGCTGCCCACGCTGCCGGTGGTGCTGGGCTATCCCGGCATGTGGCTCAAGGACCCGGCCACCGGCGTTGACTGGGTGCGGCTGGTGCATGGCGAACAGGGCTTGCGCCTGCACCGGCCGGTGCCGCCCGAGGGTGAAGTGATCGGGCGCACGCGGGTGAGCCAGATCATCGACAAGGGGCCGGACAAGGGGGCTCTGATCTACACCGAGCGCACGGTGACGGACGCCACCAGCGGCGAACTGCTGGCCACGCTGACCTCGACCACCTTCTGCCGCGCCGACGGTGGCTTTGGCGGCCCGGCCGGGCCGGTCAAAACCGTGCATGAGCTGCCCACGCGCGCGCCTGATCACAGCGACGATTTCGCCACCCAGCCGCGTGCCGCGCTGATCTACCGCCTCTCGGGCGACTACAACCCGCTGCACGCCGAACCCGCGGTGGCAAGCGCCGCTGGTTTCAAGCAGCCCATCCTGCACGGCCTGGCCACCTACGGCATCGCCGGCTGGGCACTCACCCAGCGCGTCTGCGGCGGCGACCCGAGCGCCCTGCAGTCGCTGGATGTGCGTTTTTCGTCACCCGTTTACCCCGGCGAAACGATACGCACCGAGCTCTGGGTGGATGGCAAGGTCGTTTCCTTTCGCGCCCGCGCCGTCGAACGCGACATCGTCGTGCTGAACAACGGACGCGCCGAGCTGCGCTGACCGTCCTTTGCCTTTCATTTTCGTTTTCAATTTTTTTCAAGGAGCCTCAACATGAACTACGCTGACTTTCAATTCCTCAAGTTCGACCACAAGCCCAACGGCGTGCTGGTCATCACCATCAACCGCCCCGAGGTCATGAATGCCACCAATGGCCGGCTGCACTGGGAGCTGACCAAGATCTGGGGCGTGGTCACTGACGATGCCAAGACCAAGGTGGCGGTCATCACCGGCGCGGGCGACCAGGCCTTCTCGGCCGGCGGCGACCTGGAATGGGTGGCCGGCATGGTCGGCAACCCGAAGGAAATCGCCAACACCATGACCGAGGCTTCGGACGTGGTCTACAACATGATGGCCTGCGACAAGCCCATCATCTCGGCCATCAACGGCGTGGCCGTCGGTGCCGGTCTGGCAGTCGCCTTCCTGGCCGACATCAGCATCATGGCCGAGGAGGCCAAGATTACCGACGGCCATGTCAAGATCGGCGTCGCCGCCGGCGACCACGCAGCCATTCTGTGGCCGCTGCTGTGCGGCATGGCCAAGGCCAAGTACTACCTGATGACGGCCGAGTTCGTGAACGGCAAGGAAGCCGAGCGCATCGGTCTGGTCAGCCTGTGCGTGCCGCGCGCCGAGCTGATGGACAAGGCCATGGCCGTGGCCAACAAACTGGCCAATGGCAGCCAGCAGGCGATCCGCTTCACCAAGCGCTCGCTCAACGGCTGGATGAACGTGGCGCGCCCGATCTTCGAGAGCTCGCTGGCGATGGAAATGCTGTGCTTCCTGGGCGAAGACGCCAAGGAGGGCGTGGCCTCGGTGCGCGAGAAGCGCGCGCCCAAGTTCCCCTCGGCCCAGGTCTGATTGAGTTCGCTCCTTCTCCCGCTGGGGGAAGGAGCCAAAACGCCCCACCACACAGGAGAACACCCCATGGATTTCGCACTGACCCAAGAACAACGGATGATCTACGAGTACGGCGACCGTATCTCGAAGCAGTTCGACCACAATTACTGGCGCGGCTACGCCGACAAGAACGAGCGCCCCACCGAGCTGTACCAGCAGATCACCAACGACGGTTTTCTCGGCATCATGGTGCCCGAGGCCTATGGCGGTGCCGGCCAGGGCATGACCGAGATGCTGCTGTTCATGGAGGGACTGGCCAACAACGGCATTCCGCTGCTGAACCTGGTGGTCGGCCCGACCATGACCATGGGTCTGCTGGCCAAGCACGCCAGCGAGGACATGAAGCGCCGCTTTCTGCCGGGCGGCTGCTCCGGCGACATCAAGTTCTGCTTCGCCATCACCGAACCGAACGCCGGCTCCAACTCGATCGAGATCACCAGCATCGCCAAGTCCGATGGCCAGGGCGGCTTCAAGCTCAACGGCCAGAAGGTCTACATCACCGACGCCAACTGCGCCGACTACGCCATGGTCGTGACCCGCACCACAGCGCGCGCTGACGTGAAGAAAAAGACCGACGGCTTCACCATCTTCATGGTCGACATGAAGAAAAAAGGCATCAGCAAGACACTGATTCCGATTGCCTTCCCGGTGCCAGAAACGCAGTGGCAGCTGTTCTTTGACAACGTGGAGCTCACCGAGGCCGATGTGCTGGGCGAAGTCGGCAAAGGCTTCAACATCCTGTTCGACACGCTCAACCCCGAGCGCATCATCCTGTCGGGCTTGTGTACCGGCGTCGGACGCTTTGCCTTGAAGAAGGCCGTGGCCTATGCCAACGACCGCAAGGTGTTCAACAACACCCCCATCGGCGCCTACCAGGGCGTGCAGCACCCGCTGGCGATTGCCCGCTGCGAGATCGAGATGGCCTCACTGATGGCGCTAAAGGCCGCCTGGGCCTTCGACCAGGGCCTGCCTGCCGGGGAGTTTTCCAACATCGCCAAGTACGCGGGTGCCGAAGCCGGCATCCACGCCGTTGACGCGGCGATCCAGACCCATGGCGGCAACGGTTTCACCAAGGAATACGGCATTTACGACCTGTACGGTCTGGTGCGGTTGCTGCGCACGGCCCCGTTGAACCGCGAGCTGGTGTTGAACTACATCGCGGAGCATGTGATGGGCCTGCCGCGCTCCTATTGACAGGCCACCATGGGTAACAACGCTCCCCTGCCCGCCTTTGGTGCCCTGGCCGGCCTGAAGGTGATTGACCTCTCACGCGTGCTCGGTGGCCCGTACTGCGGACAGATTTTGGCCGACCACGGCGCGCAGGTCATCAAGGTCGAGCCGCCCGCTGGCGACGAGACCCGCGCCTGGGGCCCACCCTTTGCCGACGACGGCACGGCGGCCTACTACAACGGCCTGAACCGCAACAAGCGCGACATCGTGATCGACCTGTCCAAGCCCGAAGGGCGCGAGATTGTGCTCAAGATGCTGGCAGACGCTGACGTGCTGATCGAGAACTTCAAGATCGGCACGCTGGAGCGCTGGGGCATCGGCTATGAACAGACGCTGCGCGAGCGCTTCCCGCGCCTGATCCACTGCCGGGTCAGCGGCTTCGGCGCCGATGGGCCGCTCGGCGGCGCGCCTGGCTACGACGCGGTGGCACAGGCACTGGGCGGCCTGATGAGCGTCAACGGCACGCCGGACACCGGCCCGCTGCGGGTCGGTGTCCCGGTGGTCGACATCACCACCGGCCTGTCGGCCGTGATAGGCGTGCTACTGGCGGTGATCGAGCGGCAGCGCTCCGGGCGCGGGCAGTTCGTCGAGGCCACGCTGTACGACACCGCCGTGTCGCTGCTGCATCCGCAAAGTGCAAACTGGTTGCAGTCGGGCCAGACACCCAGGCTCAGCGGCAATGCGCACTCCAACATCGTGCCCTACGACAAGTTTCCGACCCGGACCTGCGAGGTCTTCCTGGGCATCGGCAACAACGGGCAGTGGAAAAAACTGTGCGAGTTCCTCGGCCATCCCGACATGGCCAGCGAGCCGCGCTTTGCCACCAACGCCGAGCGTTTTCGCCATCGCGACGAACTGCGCGCCTTGCTAGAGGCGCAGTTGCAAGAGGTGGATGGCGAACAGCTGTGCCGTGACCTACTGGCCGCCGGTATTCCGGCCGGCGCCGTCAGGGCCATTCCGCAGGTATTGACGGACCCCCACACCCTGCATCGGGACATGGTGGTGCAGGTCGAGGGTGTGCCTGGCATCGGCATCCCGGTCAAGCTGTCACGCACACCGGGGCGCGCCCACAGCGCGCCGCCGCGCTTCGGCCAACACACACGTGAGCTGCTGACGGAGCACGGCTACGGCGCCGCCACCATTGATGCCCTGATCGCACGGGGAAGCATCGTAGAACACGTTGCGACATGAACTCTGCCTGCCAGAGACAAGGGGAAACCCCATATACCTAACTAATGTTAGGTGAGAAAATGAAAGCCTTTATGCAGAACAGAAAATCGGATCGGCAAGCTGCGCACAGGCAGGTGGTCGACCGTGCTATGTCATAGGCACCCTCAGTGATAAACACCATCAGTACCAAAGAGCAGCGGCCAACTCCGATGAAAGCCAGCAACGCGGCGGCAGTGCCCGCCCTCGAATGCCGAGGGCTGGAGCGGCGATTCGGCGGCCTCGTCGCGTTGAAGGATGCCAATTTGCGCATTGAGCGTGGGGAGATCTTCGGCTTGGTCGGCCCCAACGGCAGCGGCAAGACGACCATGACCAACGCCATCACCGGCTTCTTTCCACCCCAGGTAGGCAGCATATGGCTCAATGGCCGCGACATCACCGGCATGGCGCCGCACAAGGTCGCAGCTCTGGGCGTCGCGCGCACGTTCCAGAACCTGGCGCTCTTCAACGGCATGAGCGTGCTTGACAACATCCTGCTGGGGCGTCACATCCACATGAAGCCCGGCGTGGCAAAAACCGCCCTCTACTGGTGGCTGGGTCGCAAGGATGAGATGGCGAGCCGGCTCAAGGTCGAAGAGATTATCGATTTCCTGCAGCTGCAGAGCGTGCGCGACGAGCTGGTGGACAGCATTCCGATCGGGCTGAAAAAGCGCGTCGAACTGGCACGCGCGTTGGTGGCCGAACCCAGCTTTCTGGTTCTTGACGAACCGATGGCTGGCATGAACCAGGAGGAAAAGGAATACATGGCCCGTTTTATCCTCGATGCGCGTGCCGAGCGCAATGTCACTGTGCTGCTGATCGAGCACCACATGGATGTGATCACCGGTATCTGCGACCGCATGATGGTGCTCAGCTATGGTGAAACCATCGGAACCGGTATTCCTGCCGACGTGATGAAGGATGAACGTGTGATCAAGGCCTACCTGGGGGGTGCGCATGCAAAGCACTGAAACCGATGCTGCCAAGGGCAGCAACACCACATGGGATATGGGCACCGACACCACCCTCATCCACATTCTGGCTCGCAACGCCGAGTTACTGGGCAATCGCGTGGCCATGCGCGAAAAGCACCTGGGAATATGGCAGGAGACCACCTGGTCGCAGATGCTGGACACCACGCTCGCCTACGCGGCCGGCATGGAAAGCCTGGGTTTTAGCGCAGAGGATGCCTTGCTGGTCCTGGGCGACAACCGACCCCGGCTCTACATGGGCATGCTCGCGGCCGGCGTGCTGGGCGGCTACGCGATGCCCGTCTACTCTACTGCAACACCCGACGAAATCCGTCACTTCATGCATGAGACGCATGTCCGCTTTGTCCTGGCCGAAGACCAGGAGCAAGTCGACAAGGTGCTTGATCTGGGCGATCAGGGTGCAACGATCAAGAACATCATTTACGACGAGCCACGCGGCTTGACCAACTATTCGAATCCCGGACTGATTTCGTGGGAAAAGTTGCAGGCCATCGGTGCAGATCGCTTGCGTGCCGAGCCGAAACTGCGAAATGCCTTGATCGAACGGGCGCTGCCCGACGGACCGGCGGTGTTCGTGCACTCGTCGGGGACCACGGGCAAGCCGAAGGGCGTGGTACTGAGCCACCGCAATTTCCTCGCGGGGGTGCGTAACGCCCATCGCGGGGGCGCCTTCACATTTGGCGAGACCATCCTCGCCTATCTGCCCATGGCCTGGGTGGGCGACTTTGCCATCACGGTCGGCGCCGGTGTTGCGCTGCACTTCACCATCAATATCCCCGAACGCCAGGAAACGGTGCTGCACGACCTGCGCGAGGTGGCTCCCACTTTCTATCTGGCCGCACCCCGCAGCTGGGACAACATGCTGACCACCATCCAGGTTCGCATGGAGGATTCGACGCCGCTCAAGAAATGGCTCTACGATGTTTTCATGAACTCGGCGCTGGCGTCCGAACGACGCAAGCTCGAGGGAAAACAGCCCAGCCTGACAGAGCGTCTGATGCGGCAACTGGGAGAGTGGTTGATCTTCGGACCGATCAAGGACCAGTTGGGCCTCACCCGCCTGCGAGGTGCTTTCACCGGCGGCGAGGCCATTGGCGAAGACACTTTTGTTTTTTACCGCGCACTGGGCGTGAAATTGCGACAGTTTTATGGTCAAACTGAAAGCAGCGCCTTCACTGCCTTGCAGGACACCGAAGAAGTACGCCTGCACACGGTCGGCAAACCGCTGCCCGGTGTGGAAGTCAAGATCGGCGACAACGGAGAGGTCTTGATTCGCTCCGGGAGCGTGTTTTCCGGTTACTACAAACTTGAAAATGCCACCCGTGAAGCACTTGAGGACGGCTGGCTGTACACGGGCGATGCAGGTTATATCGAGCCTGATGGACACATGGTGGTGCTCGGACGGTTGTCGGAGGTGGTGTATACCTCCAAAGGCGAACGCTACATTCCGAACTACATTGAGAACCGCCTCAAATTCAGTCCGTACATCAAGGATGTGGCCGTGCTCGGGAGCGGCCGCGACACGCTGGCGGCCATCATCTGCATCGACATGGAGCCGGTGGGCCATTGGGCTGAGGTACGGGGCATTTCCTACATGTCCTATGCCGACCTGTCGCAAAAACCCGAGGTGATCGAACTCGTCACGGCAGCGGTCAAGCGCGTCAACAGCATCCTGCCAGACGGGTTGAAACTGCATCACTTCGTGTCCTTACACAAGGAGTTCGACCCCGACGACGGAGAGGTCACGCGAACCCGCAAGCTGCGCCGCAACGTGGTCGAGGAGCGTTATGCGCCCATCATTGATGCGATCTACGGCGGCCAGCAGACGGTCACGATGAAGGCGCAGATCACGTATGAATCCGGTGAAGTCGGCACCATCGAGCGCCAACTCTCGGTGCAGGAGATTTAAATTATGGATTTTTCACTGTTTGCCGAATTGGCCATCAATGGCGCGCTGTCGGGGCTCATGTATTCACTGGTCGCCATGGGCATCGTGATCATCTACAAGTCATCCTCGGTGCCTAACCTGGCGCAAGGTGCGATGACCATGCTGGGTGCCTATGTCGTGCTGGCCATCGCCAATGGATTGGGCGTGTCGATGTGGGTCGCCATCCCGCTGGCCATGGGAACGATGTTCTTTGTCGGAATGGGCATCGAGCGGGTGGCGTTGCGCCGGCTGGCGGGCCGCCCCATCATCATGATCCTGATGATGACACTGGGGCTGGACATCTTTATACGCGCGACAACAATGGCCATCTGGGGCGGCTCTGGCCTTCCGCTGTCCATTGGCATCAGCGACGACCCGCTGTTTCTGGGGCCGGTGCTGCTCAGTCGGGCTTATGTGGTGGGCGCCGTGGTGGCCATCGCGCTGTTTTTGGTCTTGATGTTCTTCTTTCGCACGCGCAGGGGCATTGTTCTGCGCGCCATCTCCGACGATTACATCGCATCGTGGTCGATCGGTATTTCGGTTGAACGCGGGGTGGCGTTTTCCTGGGCCATGTCCTCGGTTCTGGCCACCACGGCCGGCGTGTTGTGGGGCTCGGTTCAAGGGGTCAGCCAGGCGCTGGCGCTGCTTTTGCTCAAGGGCTTGACCGTCGCCGTTTTGGGCGGTCTTGACAGCATCGGCGGCGCCATTCTGGCCGGCTTGCTGCTGGGCCTTCTTGAAGGCGTTGCATCTGGCTATCTCGACCCCTTGGTTGGCGGTGGTAGCCGCGACCTGGTGGTTGCCACAATACTGATTCTGACCATCCTGATTCGGCCGCATGGCCTGTTCGGGCGCCACGACATTGAAAGGATCTGAAGGTCATGCTATTTCGTCAATCAGGAATTTTCCATACCAATTACGCCAACGCGCGCTCGCTTTTTCCGCTCCCCGCGGATCGCTGGATGATCGGCTTGTTGCTGGCCTTTGCGTTAACTGCGCCATTCACCATGAGCACGCTCGTCCTCAGCACCCAGTTGTTACCGTGGCTGGTGTGGACTGCGGCCGTGCTCGGCTTGAACCTGATCCTGGGCTGGACCGGACAGTTCCACTTCGGCTATGCCGCCATCATGGGCATCGGCGCCTACACGGCGGTGCACGGCGTACGCAACGGCATTCCCTGGGAGATCGCGATGGTGCTCGGCGGCGTGATGGCCGCTGTGATCGGCATCGTTTTCGCTTTCGCGGCGCTGCGCGTGAAAGGCCTGTATCTGGCGCTCAGCACGCTGGCCCTGCAGTTCGTGATGGACTGGGTGATCTCCCACGTGCCGGCCATCAGCGGCGGCACCCAGGCCACACTGCAGGCACCTGACATCAGCCTGCTCGGCCAGGCCATCACCTCGGATACCGGACTCTATTACGTGGCGCTGGGCTGGTGCCTGATCGTCACCGTGTTCATGCTCAACTTGCGCCGCACCGGGCTTGGCCGCGCGCTCATTGCGGTGCGTGAAAAGGACTTCGCTGCGGCGGTCATTGGCGTGCACAGCCTGTATTACAAGCTGGTGGCGTTCGCCACCTCGTCCTTCATTGGCGGCATCAGCGGCGCCATCCTGATCTTCACCTTCTACCGAGCAGCCACACCGGAGCAATTTGCCGTCAATGTCTCCATCGAGTTGCTGGCCATGGTGATCGTCGGCGGACTGGGCAGCATCATCGGCAGCTATTTTGGGGCCGCCTTCATTCTGTTGATGCCCGGCCTGATGAACAGTCTGATCGGCTGGCTGGCGCAGCTCCTGGGCATCTCGCTCGGGATCGAAACGCTGGCCCACATTCCACATGCGGTTTATGGCGCGCTGATCATTATTTTCCTGCTGGTTGAGCCTATGGGGCTGGGCAAGATGTACACCAATCTGCGCAACTACCTGCTGGTCTGGCCCTTCGGCTACGCCCGAAAGTAAAAACGACATCATGGCGACTGACAACTTGACTTCCAACCCAACGCTGATGCAAAACCAGACTGCGGAACCTGCATTGATATTGTCACTGAACAATGTCGAGGTCATCTACGATCATGTATCGCTCGCCATCAAGGGCGTTTCGATCGATGTGCCGCAAGGCGCCATGGTGGCACTGCTGGGCGCCAACGGCGCTGGCAAAAGCACGACGCTGAAGTCGATCAGCGGCCTGCTGCGCCCTGAGCGCGGCCTGGTAACCCGCGGTGAGGTGCAATTCCTGGGTCAGAACATCGATGCACTGGCGCCGCAGGAGCGCGTCAAGCTCGGTATCGTGCATGTGCTGGAAGGGCGGCGTGTGTTCGAACACATGACGCCTGACGAAAACCTGGTGGCGGCCTCGGCGGTTCGTGGCACCCGCCAAGACATGCTGCGTAACAAGGATATGGTTTACAGCTATTTCCCGCGCTTGCATCAGCGGCGCACCGCGCAGTCCGGCTACCTGTCAGGCGGCGAGCAGCAGATGCTGGCCATTGGCCGTGCCTTGATGACGCAACCCAAGCTGCTGATGCTTGACGAGCCGAGTCTTGGTCTCGCGCCTTTTCTGGTGGCCGAGATTTTCGACATTGTTCGGCGCATCAACAAGGAAGAAGGCCTGTCCGTTCTGCTGGTGGAACAAAACGCAATTGCAGCTTTAGAGGTCGTCTCGCATGGCTATCTGATCGAGAACGGACGCGTGGTGATGCATGACAGCGCAGAAGCCATGAAGAAAAACCCGGACATCCAGGAGTTCTATCTAGGAGGCACCGAAGGGCGAAGCTTCCATGACATCAAACACTATAGTCGGCGCAAACGCTGGCTCACCTGAAACTAGTTTCTCGTAGCATGGACACCTCCACATCGCGTCGAGCTCTCGCATTAAGTCTTGGGCACGACCGGCATTCCTACTACAGACTGCATTTCACCCCGTGCTAGCTAAACAGGAGACATCACCATGAAAATCAAACTGCTTTCAATTCTTGCTGGCGTGGGGATGGCGATGTCCAACGTCCAGCCCGCGCTGGCCCAAGCCCAGACCGAACCGATTAAATTTGCGCTATGTTACGACCTGAGCAAGGTTTACGCCTTCGCCGTACCGCAAGTTGCCCAGGCCGCGCGCGACTATGCGCAGATACTCAACCAGAAAGGCGGCATCGAAGGCCATCAGGTCGAGATTCTGGTTCAAGACCATGGCAACGAACCGCAGCGGGGCATCGAGTGCTATGAAAAGATGAAGCGCGAGGGTGCGATCACCTTCGACTTCTTTTCCACGCCGGTCGGGCGCGCGCTGCTGCCGCGCGCAATGCAGGACAACAATGTGATGATTTCATCCTTTACTGGCCGCAGCGATGCAGTCGACGGCGATGTGTTCAAGTGGATATTCCCCATCGGGCCCACCTATTGGAGCCAAGCAGCCAATAACATCCAGTACATCAAGTCCAAGTCGAACAACAACCTCAAGGGGGTGAAGATCGCATTCTTTTACCTGGACACCGCGTTTGGGTTGGAACCCATCGGCGTGTTGAAGACACTCGCGGCCAAGGAAGGCTTCGACCTCCAATTGTTCCCGAACCCGCTGCCTGGTAACAATCAGTCAGGGGCGTGGTCCCAGATCCGCCGCTTCAACCCCGATTGGGTCATCAGCTGGAATCTGGGCAACATGCACGTCGTTGCCTCGCGCGAAATGAAACGCAACGCCATGCCGATGGACAAGTACATCGCCGTCAATTGGTTCAACGAAGTGGACATCGCGAACATTGGCGCCGACGCAGCCAAGGGCATCAAGCGCGGCACTAATGTGGTGGGCGGTCAGGAGCACCCGCTGATCCAGCAGATCCTGAAGGATCTGTATGACAAGGGAAAGGGCAACGGCGACCGCAAGCATACCAATGACATCTTCTACAACACTGGGCTGGCCACCTACGCTCCTGTTTTCGAAGGCGCGCGTCTGGCAATCAAGCAGTATGGCTGGCCTCTGACATCCGACAAGATGAAGCGCGGGCTGGAGAGCCTGCGCAACTTCGACGCTAACGGCCTCATCGCCCCTGTAACTGTGACGGCCAAGGACCATGGCGGCGGCGGCAAGACGCGCATCGACATGTGGGATGGCGCGAAGTGGGTGCCAGAGACTGGCTGGTTCTCCGCATACGACGATGTAGTCCAGGAAAGCGCCAAGAAGGAATCGGCGGAGTTCGCCAAGTCGAAGCAGTAGCGATACGCCTCGGTCAGGCCTCGGGCACGACTGTACGGCGTGCCTTCTACAGACTGCATTTCACCCCGTACTAACTAAACAGGAAACATCATCATGAAAATCAAACAGCTTTCCATTCTTGCTGGCCTGGGATTGGCGCTGGCCGGTCTGCAGTCCGCGCAGGCGCAGGCACCAGCCCAGCCCGTCAAATTCGCGCTTTGTTATGACCTGAGTAAATCCTACGGCTTTGTGACGCCACAAATTGCCCAGGCGGCGAATGACTATGCCAAGATATTGAATCAGAAAGGCGGCATTGAAGGCCACCCAATCGAGATACTGGTTCAAGACCATGGCAACGAGCCGCAGCGTGGCATTGAGTGCTACGAAAAGATGAAACGCGAAGGCGCCGTTGCCTTTGATTTCCTGTCCACGCCGGTTTCCCGCGCCGTTCTGCCGCGCGCCATGGCGGATGGCAATGTGATGGTGCAATCCTTTGTAGGTCGTGGCGATGCGGTCGATGGTGATGTGTTCAAGTGGATTTTCCCCATTGGGCCCACCTACTGGGGTCAAATGGCCAACAATATCCACTACATCAAAACCAAGTCCAACAACAACCTCAAGGGCGTGAAGATTTCGTTCATCTACCCCGACTATCCGTTCGGGCAGGAACCGATCGGCGTGTTGACGACACTTGCGGCCAAAGAGGGCTTTGACCTGCAGTTGGTTCCCAACCCGATGCCGGGCAATGACCAGGCCGCCGCTTGGTCCCAGATCCGCCGCAACAACCCCGACTGGGTGATCAGCTGGAACCTGGCCGGCATGCACGTCGTCGCCTCGCGCGAAATGAAGCGCAACGGCATCCCGATGGACAAGTACATTTCCGTCAATTGGCTCAACGAAGTTGACCTTGCCAACATTGGTCTGGAAAACGCAAAAGGCCTCAAGCGCGGCACCAACGTGACGGGTGGACAGAGCCACCCGCTGATTCAGCAGATCATCAAGGACCTGTATGAGAAAAACAAGGGCAGCGGTGACCGCAAGCATCTCAACGATGTTTACTACAACACCGGTCTGGCCATCTATGCCAGCGTTTTCGAAGGCGCTCGCCTAGCCATCAAACAAAGTGGCTGGCCCCTCAACCCTGACAAAATGAAGCGCGGACTGGAAAGCTTGAAAAACTTTGATGCCGAAGGCCTGATCGCCCCCGTGACGGTGACCGCCAAAGACCATGGCGGCGGCGGCAAAACCCGCATCGACATGTGGGACGGCGCCAAGTGGGTGCCCCAGACTGACTGGTTCTCGGCGTATGACGATGTGGTCCAGGACATCGTGAAGAAAGAATCTGGCGAGTTCGCCAAGAACAAACAGTAATTGCCTTCCCTTGGGATGGATCACGGTCAGACGCGTTGCGCACTGATAGTGAACCATCCCATCTTGTTTCTCGGATTTTCATCCCTCTCTTGAATCGACAGGTGGCAGCCTATGCCACAGTGGATTGCAGTGGTAGCTGCCAGGCGCACCATCCAACACAGGAAATCTCGCCCGCTATCTAACTATCGTTAGATAGTCATAATTTCATCCTCACCAATGTGGCGCCTAAAGCGCAAGGAGCAATCAGTATGGATCTCGAACTAAAAGGAAAATCGGTCATCGTCACGGGTGGCGGCTCGAACATTGGCCGCGGCATCGTGCTCGGCTTCGCCGCGGAAGGCGCCAACATCACCATCGGCGACATCGACGAAAGTCAGGCGCAAAAGACGGCAGAACTCGCGCTGGCGAGCGGCGCGGCGTCGGCGCAGGTTGTCAAGACCGATGTCACCCAACTTGACCAGGTGCAAGCCATGTTCAAGGCAGCCTCGGACAAGTTCGGCGGCGTCGATGTCCTCGTCAACAACGTCGGCTGGGACCAGTTGATGTTCTTCACGCAGACGACCCCCGATCTGTGGCAAAAGATCATCAACATCAACTACCTCGGCGTTCTCAACTGCACCAAGACCGCGCTTGAAGTCATGGTTCCTCGCAACGCCGGCTCAATCGTCTCCATCAGCTCTGATGCCAGTCGGCAAGGTGAGCCACGTGAAGCGGTGTATGGCGGCGTCAAGGCTGCCATCAACAGCTTCATGAAAACGATCGCCAAGGAAAACGGGCGTTACGGCATCCGCTGCAACGTGGTATGCCCCGGCGTCACTATCCCCAGTACCACCGACGAAGTGGGCGGAAGCAGCATGTGGATTGATGCCGACAGTATGTTCACGCCGGAGCAACTGGAAAAAGTCGCCAAGGCGCTGCCGTTGCGCAAGGTGGGACGGCCGCAGGATATTGCCAATGCCGTCGTCTTCCTGTCTTCAGCGAAGGCTGCGGGCCATGTCACCGGGCAGGTTCTTTCAGTGTCTGGTGGTTACAGCATGATTGGGTAAACGCCCGGGCACGGTCGAAAGACATGCGGCATTGAAATAACAGACAAAAAGGAAAACCCATGGAATTCAAGGACATCCTCTACGAAGAACTCGACTCGGTGGCCTACATCGCGATCAACCGCCCCGAAGTGATGAATGCGTTTCGCGGCCAGACCGTCGAGGAACTGCTGCAGGCATTCATGAAAGCAGGCTGGGACAAGCGAATCGCCGCCATTGTGCTCACCGGGACGGGTGACCGTGCTTTCTGCACCGGCGGCGATCAGTCGGCTCATGCCGGCCAGTACGACGGCCGGGGCACCATCGGTATCCCGGTGGAAGAGTTTCACAGCGCCATTCGTGACGTGCCCAAGCCCGTGATCGCCCGCGTGCAGGGTTACGCCATTGGCGGCGGCAATGTCCTGGCCACCTTGTGCGACATGACCATTGCCTCGGAAAAGGCCGTGTTTGGCCAAGTCGGCCCGAAAGTAGGCTCGGTCGACCCTGGCTGGGGCACAGCTTACCTGAGCCATGTGGTTGGCGAAAAGAAAGCCCGCGAGATCTGGTACATGTGCCGCCGCTACAGTGCACAGGAGGCCTTGGCCATGGGTCTGTGCAACACCGTCGTGCCCCACGACCAGCTCGACGCCGAAGTCGCCCGCTGGTGCAAGGAAATTGTCGAAAAAAGTCCGACGGCTCTGGCGATCGCGAAACGTTCGTTCAATGCATCCACCGAGCACATTCGCGGGATCGGCAGCCTGGGACTTCAAGCGCTGAGCCTGTACTACGACACGGCAGAGTCCAAAGAAGGCGTGAGCGCTTTCCTGGAAAAACGCCGGCCTGATTTCAGGCAGTGGGCGAATGGTCGCAAGTGAGCAACCCCGCGCGACGAGACGTTGCTCAAGGCCGCCCCTTCGACCAAAGCTAGGTTTGATACGATTCGAAATTTGGATCTACCAAACGGTCAAATGATGTCAAATACAGACGCAAAACCCAGCAAAAATGAGGTGGATGGTCCCGCCACACGCGAACGCGTGCTGCTCGAAGCTGCAAGGCTATTCAGGCATCATGGTTATGCAGCAACTACTTTGCGCGAGATTGCGGATGCTGCCGGCGTCAAAGCCGGCAGTATCTACTATCACTTCGAATCGAAAGAGCAGATCCTGGGCGAGGTATTGGACAAAGGCATCACCATCGTCGCAGATGCCGTACGCACCCGTGTTGCGGCTCTTCCCGAAAGTGCACCCTGGCGAGATCGAATCGCCGCTGGCATCGAAGGCCATCTCTGGGGAATGCTGCATTATGGCGACTTCACGTCAGCCAACATCCGCATCTACGGCCAAATCCCGACCAGCGCAAAAAATCGCCACCGGGTCGTGCGGCGGGCTTACGCAGACTATTGGGATCAGCTTCTCGAATCAGCGCTCGCCAGTGGCGAATTGCGCGACGACACCAGCACGGCCATGATTCGGCTTTTCGTGATTGGGGCATTGAACTGGACCGTCGAATGGTACAACCCCCAACGCGGCTCTTTTCGTGACTTCTCGCGTCAAATAACGGGGATCGTGTTCGATGGAATTCTCACGCATGACAAAGCATAGTCGCGATGCATTGCCGGCAACTTCAACAAGCCGGGCCGAGAAACTGACAGCAATAGTCCACATGTCGCCTACATTGCGCAGTGGCACGCTGACCGGCTGCGTCTGGGGACTCCCAAATTGGACAACCCGCCGCAGGAGCAGCAAATGACCATCAAAGAAGGCTGGCGCGGCCGATTCTATGAAGACTTCGAGGTCGGCGACGAGTATCGGCATGGCCTCGGTCGCACACTGACCCAGAACGACAACATCTGGTTCACGTTGCTGACGCAAAACACGGCTCCGCTGCACTTCGATGCCCACTACGCCGCGCAGACGGAGTTCGGCCGTCCGCTCATCAATTCCTGCCTCACGCTGGCCCTCGTGACGGGGCAGACGGTGAGCGATGTCTCGCAAAACGTCATGGCCAACCTGGGGTGGGACGAAGTTCGACTTCCGAATCCGGTGTTTGAAGGCGACACGCTCTATTCACGTTCCACGGTGCTGGACAGGCGCGAGTCGCGGTCGCGAACCAATGTCGGCGTCGTCACGGTGCGCACCGAAGGCTATAACCAGAGCGGCGTCATTGTCTGCACCTTCAAACGCACGGTGATGGTCTACAAACGTGACGGCGCACCGCGCACCGCACCGCCGCTGCCGGTCGACAACCGACCCTGACCCCCCCCCCTTTTTTTCGTCAACTTCGGCCCCAGGGTCGCCACCTTTTTGACCCTCTCCGCATGAAGCCCACCTCCCTGCTCGAACAATACGGTCCCCGCGAAGCGATGGAGTATGACGTGGTGGTGGTGGGCGCCGGCCCCGGAGGTTTGGCCACGGCCATCCACCTCAAGCAGCTCGCGGCTGAAAAGGGCGAGGACGTCTCGGTGGTGCTGCTGGAAAAAGGCTCCGCGCCCGGCGCTCACATTCTTTCCGGCGCGGTCATGGACCCAATCGCACTGAACGAACTATTCCCCAACTGGAAGGATCTGGGCGCACCGCTGAACCAACCCGTTACCGGCGACGACGTGCTTTTCCTGAGCGAAACCGGTGCCAGGCGCACACCCAACTTCCTGGTGCCCGACTGCTTCCACAACGAGGGCAACTACGTCATCAGCCTGGGCGCCCTGACCCAATGGCTGGGCGAGCAGGCTGAAGGCTTGGGCGTGGAAATCTTCCCGGGCTTCACAGCCACCGAGGTTCTGTACGACGACAACGATTCGGTCAAAGGAGTAGCTACCGGCAACCTTGGCATTGGCAAGGACGGCCTGCCGCACGACGGCTTCCAGCTCGGCATGGAGTTGCATGCCAAATACACCATCTTTGCCGAAGGCGCGCGCGGCCACCTGGGCAAGCAACTCATCGCTAAATACAAGCTTGACGAAGGCCGCGATCCGCAAAGCCATGCCATCGGCATCAAGGAACTTTGGGAGATCGACCCGACCCGCGCCCAACCCGGCCGTGTGGTACACACGGCCGGCTGGCCAATGGACACCCAGACCTACGGCGGCGGTTTTCTCTACCACTTGGAAGGAAACAAGGTCACGCTTGGCTTCGTCACCGGGCTCGACTACAAGAACCCATGGCTCAGCCCCTTTGAGGAAATGCAGCGCTGGAAGGCCCACCCCGCCATTCGCGCCCACATCGAAGGCGGCAAGCGCATCGGCTACGGCGCGCGCGCCATCACCGCCGGTGGCCTGCTCAGCCTGCCCAAGACCGTGTTCCCGGGCGGCGCGCTGATCGGCTGTGATGCCGGCTACCTGAACGCCGCACGCATCAAAGGCAGCCACGCCGCCATCAAGAGCGGCATGCTGGCCGCCGAAGCCGCGTTTGAAGCCCTGGCCGCCGGACGCAGCGGCGACGAACTCAGCGCCTACCCCGCTGCGTTCGAAAACAGCTGGCTGCACACCGAACTCGACCAGTCGCGCAACTTCAAACAGTGGTTCAAGAAGGGCAGCCTCGTCGGAGCCCTGATGACCGGCATTGAACAGTGGCTGCTGCCCAGGCTTGGCATCAAGCGTCCGCCCTGGACGATCCACCGCACCCAGGCCGACCACGCCAGCCTGCGCCCGGCCGCCGAGATGCCGCAGATCAGCTACCCCAAGCCCGACGGCAAGCTCACCTTCGACCGGCTCTCCAGCGTGTTCGTCAGCAACACCAACCACGAAGAAAACCAGCCCGCGCACCTGACGCTCAAGGACGCCAGCGTGCCGGTGCAGATCAATCTGGCGAAATACGCCGGCCCCGAGAGCCGTTACTGCCCGGCCGGCGTTTACGAATTCGTAAAGAACGACGACGGCTCGGACCGGCTGCAGATCAACGCGCAGAACTGCGTGCACTGCAAAACCTGCGACATCAAGGATCCGACGCAGAACATCGTCTGGGTGACGCCCGAAGGCGGCGGCGGGCCGAACTACGCGGGAATGTAGCCGAGAGTGATTCAAATCTAAAGTGCAATACCCTGGGTTTCAATGAACGAGGGTGGGTGTTGCGTGCTATTGAGCAGGAGGTCCCGATAGACTGCCAGAGGGGGATCGTGCGCCCTACCCCTTCCAGGGCGGGTTGTTGATCTGATCGGCAATCGCATCGAGCTGCTCCTGGCTGTACCCTGAGAGGTGCGAGCCCTTGGGCTGGTACTGGCGCACCAGCTCGTTGGAGTTCTCGTTAGAGCCTCGCTGCCAAGGGCTGTGGGGGTAACAGAAGTACACCGCAATGTCCGTGCGTCGGCTCAGTTCCCTGCGCATCGCCTTCTCCCGGCACTGGTCGTACGTCATGCTCTGGCACATAGGCTCAGCGAGCCTCAGCAGCTTGTCAGAAAAGGCCTGCAGGACATTGACCGCGCTGGCGGGCTTGAACCCGTGCAGCTTGATGAGCATGAGCAGCCCGACTGGTGCACTCCACCAGGGTGCCCACCGCGCTGGCGTTCGCAGCACCCTTGATCAGGTCACCCTCCCCGTGCCCGGGCAACTGCCGGTCTTCAATCTCGGGCGGACGCACATGGATGCTCACCATGTCCATCTATTGTTCCGGCCCTTTGAAGTCGCGAGTCGTGGACCGACTGCCACAGGCAAACGATCCACGAAAGTTCAAAATTCATGGGGCCGGAGCAATAGTATCTGAGCTCTTCGGCCTTTTCCTTTGTTGCGAGGTAGTCGTTTGCGCTTGGGTGGGCTGCTTTGCATCTGCGGACCGTACTCGGGGGCAGGTGTTGCACTTCAGTCTTGAATCCGCTGACGGTGAATCACCGGCATTCATGCTGAAGCGAACCTGGCCAGAAGTTCCCGCCCGCACTCGCACCCGGACTTGATGGCACCTGCATAGGGATTTCCCGAGTTGAAGCCAGACTAACTACCGTTAGATTAACGCCATGCAAACAAGGCATCGCGCCTACCGAACGGCAAGGCACATGGCAGGCACGCTGCCCAACACGGCCAACACGAGACAACCTTTGAGAAAATTAACTGCCCCCTCGAACGGCACCCTGGCAACCAGAGACCATGGTCGCGCCCATGCACCCGGCCCATCCGAGCCGAAGGTCTGCACGACTGCGGCTGCCATCCTGGCGCACCCCTCCACTACGCTCGACCGGCAAACCCGTTCAATGGTTAAGTCGCCGCAGCACAGCGCAAGTAGCGGCCTGTCATGCTGAATCTCACCAATGTCCAGATCGTTTACGACAACACCATCGAGGCGGTGCGAGAGGTCTCATTGGCCGTCGGCAAAGGTCGCATAGTCGCCCTGCTCGGTTCCAACGGGGCCGGGAAATCAACCACGCTCAAAGGCATTTCGGGCGTTCTGTATCCGGAAGACGGTGAGATCAAGGGTGGCCAGATCACGTTTGAAAACCGCCAGCTGACCGGCCTGGCGCCGGACGAAATCGTGCGCGCCGGCGTGGTCATGGTGCCCGAGGGGCGCCGCCTGTTCGACCAGTTGACGGTCGAGGAAAACCTCGTGATGGGCGGCTACACACGCAGTCTGACCGACGCCAGGCGCCAGATGGAGATGGTGTATGGGCTGTTCCCGCGTCTGGTGCAAAAACGCAGCACGGTGTCGGGCTACCTGTCGGGCGGCGAACAGCAGATGGTGGCCATCGGCCGCGCGCTGATGTCGTCCCCGAAACTGCTGATGCTCGACGAGCCCACGCTCGGTCTGGCGCCACAGATCAGCGAAGAGATTTTCGACATCATCACCCGCCTGTGCCGCCAGGAAGGCATGGGCATTCTCCTGGTGGAGCAGAACGCACAGATGGCGCTGGCCATTGCCGACTATGGCTACATCATGGAAAACGGCCGCGTGGTGCTCGACGGTGAGGCCGACAAGATGCTGCGCAACGACGACGTGCGCGAGTTCTACCTAGGCTTCGGCGAAGGTGGATCGCGCAAGAACATGCGCGAGGTGAAGCATTACAAGCGGCGCAAACGCTGGCTGTCCTGAGAAAAAAAACATGAACGACACATTGTTAAGGGTCGAAACCCTGTCCAAGCGCTTCGGCGGCGTCGAAGCCGTTGCCGGTGTCAGTTTTCACGTTCGGCGCGGTGAAATCTATTCCCTGATCGGCCCCAACGGGGCCGGCAAGACGACCACCTTCAACATGATCAGCGGCGTCGTCAAGCCCAGCAGCGGCACCGTGCATTTCGATGGCAGCGACATCACCGGCATGCCGGCACACCGCCTGGCCGCCATCGGCATCGGTCGGACCTTCCAGAATCTGGCGGTGTTCAAACATGCCAGCGTGGTGGACAACCTGCTGGTCGGCCGCCACTGCCACATGGCCACCAACGTGCTGGATGCCTCGTGGTTCTTCGGACGGGCGCGGCGCGAGGAGCTCGAACACCGTCGCAAGGTGGAAGAGATCATCGATTTTCTCGAAATCGAGGAAATTCGCGACATGCCGGTGGGCACCCTGTCCTATGGCCTGCAAAAGCGGGTCGAGTTGGGACGCGCACTGGCCACCGAGCCCAAGTTGCTGCTGCTGGACGAAATGGTGTCGGGCATGAACAGCGAGGAGACCGAAGACATTGCCCGCTTCGTGCTGGACATCCGCGACGAACTCGGCATTTCGGTCCTCATGGTCGAGCATGACATGGGCATCGTGATGGACATCTCCGACCGCGTCTGCGTGCTCAACTTCGGCCGCAAGATCGGCGAGGGCACGCCGGCCGAGATATCGGCCAACCCGGCCGTGATCGACGCCTACCTGGGCAGCAAAACCAAGGAGGCCGCGTGATCGACAACCTGGACGCGTTACTGCGCGACGGCAACACCACATTCCCCAAGCTGCTCCAGCACTGGGCACAGCGCTTTCCGGATGCGCTCGCGTTTCGCGAGAAAGATTACGGCATCTGGAACCGGATGACCTGGCAGCACTATTTCGAAACGGCGCGCCGCTTCGCCCTCGGTCTCAAGTCTCTGGGCTTCGACAAGGGCGACCGGCTGGCGATTGCCAGCGAGGACAGTCCGCAGTGGATGTTCACCGACCTGGCCACGCAAGCCATCGGCGGTGTCGTGGTGGGCATCTACCCCACCAACCCGTGGCCGGAACTGCAGTACATCGTGCACCACTCGAACAGCAAGTTCGTGGTCTGCGGCGATCAGGAACAGGTCGACAAGGTGCTCGACGCCATGGCCAAGCACGACACCGGCCTGCCCGACCTGGTGAAGATCATCTGCGTCGACATGAAGGGGATGCGCGGCTACAAACACGACAAGCTGATGTCGTTCGAGGACGTGCTTGAGCTAGGAGACCAAAACGCCGCGGCATCGCCCCAGCACGCGAGCGCCTTTGATCGTGCCATCGAGGACACCCAGCCCGATGACACCTGCATGCTGGTCTACACCTCGGGCACCACCGGGCCGCCCAAGGGCGCGATGCTGTCGCACCGCAACCTGATCGTCACCGTTGACAAGCTCAAAACCCATTTCAAGCTCGACCGGCACAACTACGAAGTGGTCTGCTACCTGCCGTTGTGCCACGTGGCCGAGCGTGCCTTCTCGACGGTCATGCACCTGCTCACCGGTGGCGTGGTCAATTACGCCGAATCGATCGACACGGTAGCCGTCAATCTGCGCGAGATCGCACCCACGGTGTTTTTGGGCGTGCCGCGCATCTGGGAGAAGCTGCAGCAAGGCATTTTGATCCGCATGCAGGACGCCTCGCGCTTTCAGCGCTGGGCTTTCCAGCGCTGCTTCGATGCCGGGCGCCGTCTGTTCGAAAAGGTCGAGGCGCAAGGGGGCCAGCGCAGTCTGTCGGATCGCCTGCACTTCTTCGTTCTGTGGTTGCTGATGTTTCGCAATCTGCAGAAATTCGTCGGCCTGGACCGCATGCAGTGCGGCTTCTGTGGCGGCGCCAGCGTCTCGCCCGAGGTACTGAAGTTCTTCCGCATCCTCGGCATTCCGGTGTACCAGGTCTACGGCATGACCGAGTCCGGCGGGGTGATCTTCTTCCAGCATGAAAAAGCGATCAAACTGGGCGCCACCGGCCTGCCCATCGACGGCCTGAACTGGAAGATCGCGGAGGACGGCGAGCTCGTCGTCAAGCACCCCGCCGTGTTCAAGGGCTACATCCACGACGAAGGCGCCACCGCCAAGACCGTGGTGGACGGCTGGCTGCACACGGGCGACATCGTGGCGCTGGCTGACAACGGCGAGCTGATGATCGTTGACCGCAAGAAGGCCATCATCATCACCAGCGGCGGCAAGAACATCGCGCCCTCGGAGATCGAAAACGCGCTCAAGGACAGCCTGTATGTGCGCGAGGCGATCATCCTGGGCGACGGACGCCACTATTTGGCGGCGCTGATCCAGGTCGACTACGAAACGGTCGGCAAGTGGGCACAAGAACGCAAACTGGCCTACACCACCTACAAGAGCCTGGCCGCGCTGCCCGAGGTGCGCGAACTGATCGACGAGGACGTCAAGCGTGTGAACAAGCTGTTTGCCCGGGTCGAGAACATCCGCAAGTTCCTGATCCTGGAAAAAGAACTCGACCACGACGACGGCGAACTCACCGCCACCCAGAAGGTGCGCCGCAACGTCATCGAAAAAACCTTCGCGAAAGAGATCGCGATCATCTACGGCGCAGGAGCGGGCTGATGGACTATTTTCTGCAACTGGTCATTTCCGGCATCGCCGTGGGCCTGCTCTACGGCTTCATCGGCATGGGCTTTGCGATGATTTACCGCGCCACCGGCGTGGTGAACTTCGCCCAGGGCGAGCTGATGATGCTGGTGTCCTACATCGCCTTCACCCTGGCCGGCACCTTCCAATTTGGCTTCTGGCTCATGCTGGCAGCAACTGTCGCGGCCTCGGTGCTGATTGGCCTTCTGATCGAGGTCTTGCTGATCCGTCCGATGCTTGGTCAGCCGGTGTTTTCCACGGTGATGGTGACCATTGGCCTGGCCGTGATCCTGCGCTCGGTGGTGGTGCTGATCTGGGGCGCAGACCCCATGCCGCTCAATGCCGGCCTGCCAACGGAGGTCATCAAGATCGGCCCGGCCGGCCTGTACCCGGCGCAGCTGTATTCCGTTGGGCTGATGGCGGCCGTACTGCTCGGCCTGTGGACCTTCTTTCGCTATTCGCGGGTCGGTATCGCCATGCGTGCCACCGCCAACGTGCAAACTGCAGCCCTGCTGATGGGCATCAATGTCAAGCGCATTTTCGCCTTGTCCTGGGCCCTGTCGGCGGGGCTCGCCGCCATTGCGGGCGTGTTGATCGGCGTGATCTACGACGTGAATCCCGGCATGTGGACGACAGGTCTGCGCAGCTTTCCCGCGGTCATCTTGGGCGGGCTGGACTCGGTGTTCGGCGCCGCACTCGGCGGCATCCTGATCGGGGTGGTCGAGAATCTGTCGGAAGGCTATATCGGCCGCGGCATGAAGGAGATCGCCGGTTTTGTTTTGATCCTCGTCGTCCTTATGGTCAGACCCTATGGCCTGTTCGGCAAACCTGAAATCGAGCGTGTCTGATGCGTAGCGGAAACTTCAAACAAAACTATCGTCAGCTGCTGGCACTGACCGACTCGGTTCCTGTCATCGTCTGGTCGTGTCTGCTGGTGGCGCTGCTGGCGGCCGCGCCACTGCTGCTGGCCAAGTACTATGTCTCCGTCATTCTGCTGCTGCTGATCACAGCGGTGGGGGTGTTGGGCCTTAACCTGCTGACCGGGACCACCGGGCTGATCTCGCTCGGGCACTCGGGGTTTCTGGCGGTCGGCGCCTACACGGCCGGCATCGTGGCCAGCAAACTTGGCTGGCCAATGCTGGCGTCCATCTTTGCCGGTGGCGTGAGCGCGGCCATCGCCGGGATCATCGTGGGCATACCCTCGCTGCGTCTCAAAGGGCTGTACCTGGCCATCACGACGATGGCATTTGCCGTGATCATCAACCACCTGATCCTCAACGGTGGCGACCTGACCGGAGGCTCGGAAGGCTTGACGGTGCCGCAACCCTCGCTGTTCGGTCAGGCGCTGGGGGCAGAACGTGGCTACTACTACGTGGTGCTGTGCTTTGTGGTGGTGTTCACCTTCATCACCCTGAACATCCTGCGCAGCCGCATTGGCCGGGCGTTCCAGGCGATTCGGGAGCACGACATCGCAGCCAAGGCCATGGGCGTCAACCTGGTGCGCTACAAGTTGCTGGCGTTCATGGTCAGCGCCTTCTACACCGGCATCGC
Source organism: Hydrogenophaga sp. GW456-12-10-14-TSB4 (assembly GCF_059424305.1). Taxonomy (NCBI): domain Bacteria; kingdom Pseudomonadati; phylum Pseudomonadota; class Betaproteobacteria; order Burkholderiales; family Comamonadaceae; genus Hydrogenophaga; species Hydrogenophaga sp. GW456-12-10-14-TSB4. Next base: position 105,268 of record NZ_JBWKZH010000001.1, read on the forward strand.
CGGGGGCTTGCTGGCCTACTACACACGCTACCTGAATGTCGACAGCTTCAGCCTGCTGATATCGATCGAGGCGCTCTCCATGCTCATCGTCGGCGGCCTGGGTTCTGTAGCCGGCGCCTTGCTCGGAACGGCTTTCATCGTCCTGCTCAACGAAAGCCTGGGCTTCGTGTTCGGCATGATCGGCGCCAGCTTCGGCGGGTCGGGCTCCACTGCCGCCTATGAGATCAAAGGCGTCATTTATGGACTCGCGATTGTGTTGTTCCTGCGTTTTGAGCCCGATGGCCTGATGGGGCGATGGCGCGACATCAAGCATTACTGGACCCATTGGCCCTTCCGATTCTGACCCCGCAGCACACGCGCTGCTTATTCCATAGGAGACCTGCGATGCGAACACTACAGAAGCTGACCCAGCGCTTTTGCCTCGGCGCCCTCGCCGCACTGACCTTCGGCAGCGCACTGGCGGCAGATCCCGGGGTCACGAACGAGAAACTCGTGCTTGGCGCGGTCATCCCGCTGAGCGGCCCGCCCAGCATCATTGGCAAGGCCATTGCCACGACCCTGAAAGTTTGGGAGCAGGACGTCAATTCGCGCGGCGGCATCGGCGGACGCAAAGTCGACATTCGCATTGAGGACGACGGCTATGTGCCGCAGCGCGCTGTCCAGGGTCTGAAAAAACTGATTGATGTCGAACAGATCTTTGCATTGATCGGCACCTCCGGCTCGTCGCAGTTGCTGGCCATGCTGCCCATCATCGACGAGCAGAAAATTCCCGCCATCAACCATATCGCCGTCAACAGCGCCCACTTCAACCCACCGCACAAGACGCTGTTCAATATCGGGGCAACTTACTGCCAGGAGGTCTCTGCCAGCATGAAGCATCTGGTCACATCCCAGAAGCTGCAGGGATCGAAGTTCGGCCTGATCTTCCAGGAAGACGATTACGGCACCGACGTCAAATGCGGCTACGAACAGGCCCTGAAAGAGCTCGGCTTGAAAAGCAGCATCGAAGTTGCCTACAAACGCGGGGCGAAGGATTTTTCCGCCGAGGTGTTGAGCGTGCAGCGCGCCGGCGCCACCTTCGTGCTGACCGGCGGCATCATCACCGAAACCGCCGCCATGCTCAAAGAGATCGCGAAGAACCAGATGCAAGCCGTGCGCCTGGCCGCTCACCCTTCGCATCTGCCTGCGGTACTGGCCCTGGCCGGCCCGGCAGCAGACGGCGTGTACGTCGCCGAGTATGTGCCTCCAGTGACCGACATACAAACACAGGGCATTGGCAAACTCACCGCACTGACCTACAAATATTTTTCAGCCAATGAGGTCAAGGACATGAACCGGTATTCATTGACCGCCTATGTAGGTGTCCAGTTGCTCGAATCAGCGCTCAACGCATGTGCCAAAAACCTCACACGTGCCTGCGTGGTCGAAAAGCTCGAGCAGACCAAAAATTTCACCAGCGACGGCATCATGGCCCCATTGACCTTCGGGCCCAATATTCGACAGTCGGGGACCCGCCCCATTTTGCTCAAGGCGAATGCCAGCGCCGGGAAATTCGAGCGAGCCTCTGAATTTCTGAGTTCCAAGTAATCAAGACGACGTGCCACCAGCCCCTCCCCCATTACTCAACCAGGAGTGCCTTTTCATGACACGCAAATACTTTCGATATGCCGCCACCAGTCTGCTCAGCATGGTTATCAGCCTGACGGCCACGACCGCCGCTGCTGCCGACCCCGGTGTGACCGACGCCAAAATCGTCCTCGGCTCGGTGACGCCCGTCAGCGGCCCCCCTAGCCTGCTGGGCAAGGCCCACATGCTTGCCTTGCGGGTATGGGAGCAGGATGTCAACGCCCGTGGTGGCATCAACGGCCGCAAGGTGGAAATTCGCCAGGAAGATGACGGCTATGTGCCTCAGCGTGCTGTGCAAGGCGTCAAGCGACTGGTCGACGTGGAAGGCATCTTCGGCCTCATCGGCACCTCGGGCTCAGCGATGCTGCAAGCCATGCTGCCCTACATCAACGAGCAAGGCTTGCCAACTATCAACGCGATGGCCGTGGCAGCAGCGCACTTCACCCCACCGAACAAAACGGTATTTGTGATCGGGCCAACCTATTGTCAGGAGTTGAGCTCCGCCATGAAAAACATGGTCGCTAGCAAGAAGTTGCAAAAGGAGAAGTTTGCGCTGGTCTATCAGGATGACGAGTTTGGCAGCGACGTGCGTTGCGGCTACCAGAAGGCGATCAAGGATCTGGGGCTTAACAGCGTGTCCGAGATCTCCTTCAAGCGTGGCACCAAGGACTTCTCGGCTGAGATGCTGAGTCTGAAGCAGGTGGGAGCGACCTTTCTCGCGTCGGGCGGCGTGGTAGCCGAGCATTCGATGCTGATGAAGGAATCCGCTAAAAACCAGATGTCGCTGACCTTCCTTGCCGTGCATTCGGCCCACCTGACCCCTGTTCAGGCGCTCGCCGGTGCCGCGGGCGACGGCTACTTCGTCGCAGACTATGTCCCGCCTCTGACCGACCTGTCGGTGCCAGGCATGGCCAAGTTCATGGGGTTGGCACAGAAATATCTGTCAGCCGACGAGTTGAAGTCGCTCAACCGCTATTCGATCACAGCCTACGTCGGTGCGCTGCTAATGGAAGACGCGATCCGCCGCTGTGGCAAGGCGCTGACCCGCGCCTGTGTCGTCGAGAAGCTGGAGACAACCAAGAACTTCAGCACCGATGGGCTGGCTTCTCCCATCAGTTTCGGCCCCAATGACCGGCACTCGCCGAGCAGCGTGCTCGTGTTGCGCTCGGACGCCAAAAACTCCCGCTTCGAGCGCGTGTCCGAACCCATCCCCGTGCTCGATTGACACCAGACGCCGTTCGTCACCCGCCGTACAACTGGTTCCGCCCGTGTTTCAAAAAGTTCTGATCGCCAACCGTGGCGAGATCGCGCTGCGGATCCTGCACACACTCAAGGGCATGGGGCTCGCCACCGTGGTGGCCCACCACGCGGTGGACGCCGATAGCCCGGCCGTGCTGGAGGCTGACGAGTCGGTCGAATTGCACGGCTTGACGCCCGTGGCGGCCTACCTCGATATCGCGCAGTTGGTTGAAGCGTGTCGGCGCATTGGGGCACAGGCGCTGCATCCCGGTTACGGCTTCCTGTCTGAAAACGCGGCGTTTGCGCGTGCGCTGGAAGCTGCTGGCATCGTCTTCATTGGCCCGCGTCCGGACAGCATCGAACTGATGGGCGACAAGGTGCGCGCGCGCAGCTTCGTCGCCCAACGCGGCTTTCCGGTGGCACCGAGCGCCATCGAGGACGATGACCCGGCCAGCTTCGTCGAGCGCGCCAGGGCGCTCGGCGCGCCGCTGCTGATCAAGCCTTCAGCCGGCGGTGGCGGCAAGGGCATGCGCATCGTGCGTGACCTCGCCGTGTTGGATCGCGAGATCGAGACCGCACGGCGCGAAGGTGAGCGCTATTTTGGCGACGGTCGGCTGTTTGTCGAGCGCTATGTGGAGCGCCCGCGGCACATCGAGGTGCAGGTGATGGGCGACGCGCATGGCCAGTTGGTGCATTTCTGGGAGCGTGAATGTTCAGTGCAGCGACGCTTCCAGAAAATCATTGAAGAAACCCCCTCCCCGGCCCTTTCACCGGTGCAGCGCCACGATATTTGCGAAGCCGCAGCCGGCATTGCCCGCGCCGCCAACTATCGCGGCGCCGGCACCGTGGAGTTCATCTACGGCGCCGGTGGCGAGTTTTACTTTCTTGAGATGAACACGCGTCTGCAGGTCGAACACCCGGTCACCGAAATGGTGACGGGCTTTGACCTCGTTCGCGAACAGGTACGCGTCGCCCAGGGTGAGCCGCTCGGCTACACCCAGGCGGACATCGTGCAGCTTGGTCACGCCATCGAATGCAGGCTTTACGCCGAAGACGCCGAGCATGATTTTCGCCCCTCCACCGGTGACATCCTGTGCTGGCGACCACCCTCTGGTTCCGGCGTGCGGGTTGATGCCGGCGTGCGCGAAGGACAGGCGGTAACTGCCGCATTTGACCCCATGATCGCCAAAATTATTTGCCATGGAAACACGCGTGCACAGGCTATCGAACGCTCCATCCTGGCGCTTGAGCAATCGGTGCTGTTGGGTCTGACCACCAACGCACGCTACCTCACGCGGGTACTGCGCCATGCCGAGTTCCGTGCTGGGCAGGCCGACACCGGCATGCTGGCACGCTGCGCCGACGAGCTGCGCGAGTCTCTCACCCCCGATGACATCGACCTGGTACTGGCATCGGCGGTGCTCGCCGACCGCGAACTGTTGCGCGCCGTTCACTCCATTCCCGCGATGCACGCCGCCATGGGACCCTGGAGGAATTGACGATGCGCCGCCGCTATGTCATCAATGGCAAGGTCCATGACCTCGTGGTAACACGTGGAGCGAATGGCGTGTTCCACGTCAGCCATGGCGAACGCAAATTCGAGATGCAGGGGAAGACGCTGCCTGATGGCCGTTGGCGGGTCACCGTGGATCAGCGCCCGCAAGCCGTCTGGATCGCCGCGCAAGGCGACAGTCGATTCGTGCACAGTGCGGCCACCGGTGCCCTTGAAGTCGAGGTGATCGATCTCAGCGCAGCCTCCGGCGGCGACCGGGCCGGTGCCGCTTCCGACTTGCTGCAGGCGCCAATGCCCGGCACGGTGATCGCGGTTCATGTGGCAGCCGGCGAAGCCGTGCACACGGGCCAACCGCTCATCGTGATCGAAAGCATGAAGCTGGAAACCACGCTGACGGCACCGCGCGACGCCCGGGTCAAGACTGTGTACTTTGCCGTTGGCAACACCTTCGCTCTCAAGTCCACCCTCGTGACGCTGCAAGACCCCTGAGAACCGATTGATGAAACGCATCGACTCCCGCATCGACACCGCATCCGAAGCGTTCCGGCGAAACCATCAAGCCATGAGCGCCATCGTCGCGAATTTTCGCGAGCGCATGGAAATCACGCGCCACCAACGTCCGCCGCATGAGATCAAGCGCGTGCGCGCGCAGGGCAAATTACTGGTACGTGAACGGCTGGACCTGCTACTAGATCCCGGTACGCCCTTTCTTGAGTTCTCGGCGCTGGCTGCCTGCGAGGACTACAACGGCGAGGTCCCGGGTGCCAACGTGGTCACTGGCCTGGGCGTGGTCAGTGGCCGCGAGGTGCTGATCCACGCCGACGATTCCAGCGTCAAGGGCGGTGTCTGGTACACGCTCACGCCACGCAAGCTGGCACGACTGCTGGACATCGCGCTGGAGAACCAGTTGCCGGTCCTGCATTTGTGCGACAGCGGCGGCGCCTTCCTTGAAGAACTGTCAGGCGTGTACATCGAGGGTGGCCGGGTGTTCCGCAACCAATGCCTGCTGTCCAAGGCCGGCGTGCCGCAGGTCGCGATGGTGTTCGGCAACTGCACCGCCGGCGGTGCCTACATCCCGGCGCTGTGCGATTACAGCATCATCGTGCGTGGCACCGGCGGCGTGTTCCTCGGCGGGCCACCGCTCGTGAAGGCCGCCACCGGTGAGGAGCACACCGCCGACGAGATCGGAGGCTGTGATTTACACACCCAGGTATCCGGCACGGTCGACTACCCGGCTGACAATGAGGCCCACGCCATCGCGATTTGCCGCGAGATCGTTGCGCAGTTCAAGCCCGCGACGAAAAGCTACCTGCCAGAACGCGATGCCGAGCCACCCTACTACGACCCCGACGAAATGCTGGGCATCGTCTCGCCCGACCACCGGGTGCAGTTTGACCAGCGCGAACTCATTGCCCGCATCGTCGACGGCAGCCGCTTCCACGAATACCAACCCGCTTATGGCACCACGCTGATCTGCGGCTACGCCTACATCTGGGGGTACCGCGTGGGCATCCTCGCCAACAACGGCGTGTTGTTCAGCGACAGTTCCAAGAAAGCGGCGCACTTCATCTCGCTGTGCAATCAGAACCGTACACCGCTCGTGTTTCTTCAAAACACCACCGGCTACATGATCGGCCGCAACTACGAAATGGAAGGCATCACCAAGGACGGCGCCAAGATGTTGATGGCGCAGGCTGGCAGCGAGGTGCCCAAGTTCACCGTCATCACCAGCGCAGCTTTCGGTGCGGGCTATTACGGCATGTGCGGACGGGCGTGGGATCCACGGATGATCTGGGCCTGGCCGAACGTGCACATGGGGGTGATGGGCCCCGATCAGGCCGCCAACACCCTCGCCGACGTGAAAATCGCCCAGTTGCGCCGCAAGGGCCACACGCCCGATGAGGCCGAGATGGCGCAATTGCGCCAGCGCGTGTACGAAAAGGCCGAACGCGAATCCAACGCCTACTTTGCCACCTCGCGCTTGTGGGACGACGGTCTGCTGGCGCCCACTGACACCCGCAACGCACTGGGCATGGCACTCTCAGCCGCCGCACACGCCCCGATCGCCGACCCGCACTACGGAATTTTCCGATTCTGAAGGGACAACATGACAGAAGACACCACCTTCGGCTTCGACGATGAAGCCCTCGCAACCCGCCCCACCGTCTACCAGAGCGGACTCTTCGAAGGCCAGGTGGTGATGGTCAGCGGCGCCGGCAGCGGCATCGGCAAAGCCATCGCCTTCCTGTACGCGCGCCTGGGCGCCAAGCTGGTCATCTGCGGGCGCGACCCAGCCAAGCTAGAGAGCTGCGCCGAATGGCTGCGCCGGCTCGGCAGCCCTGATGTGCTGGTGCACCCTATGACGATCCGTGATCCCGAGCAGGTGGAACAGTTGATCGACGTGGCCTGGCTGCACTTCGGACGCATCGACGTGCTCGTCAACAACGCCGGCGGGCAATTCCCGCAGCGGGCGCTGGACTACAGCGTCAAGGGCTGGAAGGCGGTGATCGACACCAACCTGAACGGAACCTGGTACATGATGCATGCGATGGCGCGCCGCTGGCAGGGCACCGGCACGCGGGGCAACATCGTCAACATCGTCGCCACCTTCCAGCGGGGCATGCCGGGCGTGGCGCACACCTGCGCTGCGCGCGCCGCGGTGACTCACCTGTCTAAAACTGTTGCAGTGGAGTGGGCGCAGCATGGCATCCGCGTCAATTGCATAGCGCCTGGAGCGATCGCCAGCACCGGCTTTCGTCAGTACTCCCCCGAGGCGGTGAAGGCCTTCGCCGGAGCCAACCCGATGAAACATGTCGGTGACGTGCAGGACGTGGCCGAGGCCGCGGTCTACCTCAGCGCGCCCAGCGGCAAGTTCGTCACCGGCGAACTGCTCACGGTGGATGGCGGCGGCGTGCTCTGGGGCGAAGTCTGGACCATCGCCAAACCCGATTACTTCAAGGTGAACACATGAATTCGGCTGACTCGCAACACCCCAAGTTCGGCCCGGGCGACGAGGCCCTGGCCGCACTCCCGACGGTCTATCGCGACGACCTTTTCGCCGGCAAAGTGGTGCTGGTGTCGGGCGCCGGCAGTGGCATCGGCAAGGCGATTGCCTTCCTGTTCGCGCGGCTGGGTGCCACGCTCGCCATCTGCGGGCGCAAGGCCGACAAACTCGAGGACTGCGCCGAAAAACTGCGCGCGCTGTCGGGCCGTGAGGTAATCACCTACCCGATGACCATCCGCGACCCCGAGCAGGTGGACGCCATGCTCAGTGCCGTGTGGGAACGTTTGGGCGGCGTCGACGTGCTGGTCAACAACGCTGGCGGCCAGTTTGCCGCCCATGCGATGGACTTCAACGTCAAGGGCTGGAACGCGGTGATCGACACCAACCTCAATGGCAGCTGGTACATGATGCAGGGCGCGGCCAGGCGCTGGGTGGAGCAAGGCCGGCCCGGCAACATCGTCAACATCACCGCCGCCATCGACCGCGGCCTCACGGGCATGGCGCACACCACCGCCTCGCGCGCGGGCGTCATTGCGCTGTCCCGCACGCTGGCCATCGAGTGGGCAGAGCACGGCATCCGCCTGAACTGCATTGGCGCCGGCGCCATCGAGAGCAACGGTTTCAACAACTACCGCGAGGAAAACGTTTCCACTTTCTACTCGTGCAATCCGATGAAACGGGCCGGCGACGTGCAGGACATCGCGGAGGCGGTGGTCTACCTCGCCGCACCCTCGGGCAAGTTCATCACCGGCGAGGTGCTCAACGTCGAAGGCGGGATGCTGCTGTGGGGCGAGTTCTGGCCAGCCGGAAAGCCCGACTACTTCAAGGTCGATCAAGAGTGACCTCGCAGCCTCCTCTTCCGTCGGCAACGTACTCCCACGGGCCTTTTCAGCAGCTCGTCGGGTACGACATCCTGCACAACGAGCGCGGCCTGTATTTCCGGCTGCCGATCCGGCGCGACCACCTCAACCCCCACGGCGTGCTCCACGGCGGCGTGCCCCTGACCTTGCTCGATGCGGTCGGGGGCAGAACCCTGATCGACCGGCCGATCCCGGGCAGCGGCCAGCTCATCCAGTCGTCGGTAACGGTCACGCTCACTGTGGATTTCATGCGTGCGGTCGGCACAGGAATCCTGTTTGCATCGGCACCTACCGCATCTACACCAAGTCACTGGTCAAAGCGGTCTGATCGGTGCTCGGCGGAGACCGCCCGGCAAAGCACTGCGGCTCAATGCAAATGATCATCGGGCGGCGGAAGGATTTTCAGCTCGCGGTTGATGCGTTCGATTTGGTCGGGCTGAAACTGCGTCGAATGCCTGTGGTCCATTTTCCCCAGCCCCCACCATTCTTCGACTACAAGAGTTCGTCGTCGTGTTCGCCAATGAACGGCGCGGGGCTTGGGCGATCAGTCACCGTCCGGCTGAACCTCGGTGCCGGTGAAGGTTGGAGCACGCCGTCTCGCTCAAAGAAAGTGCCGCGCGCACTGTTGTGTGGATGATGTGCAGCCTCTTCCAGAGTCAGCACCGGTGCAAAGCACACGTCGGTCCCTTCCAGCAACGCACACCAGTGCGCTCTCGGCTGGATGCGGAAGATGTCGGCGATCTGGCGTTTGAGCGTCGGCCAGACGGCCGGATCGCGTTGCCGTTGAAACTCGGGATCGTTGATGCCTAGCTTCTCCAGCAGCAACACATAGAATTGGGGTTCCAGTGATGCGATCGAGATCCATTTCCCGTCAGCGCACTCATAGGTGTCGTAGAAATGCGATCCGCCATCCAACAGATTGGCCTGCCGTTCATTCTTCCACATTCCCAGCGCTTTGAGGTCGCAGACGATGGAGGTCAGCAGCGCCGCGCCGTCGGTGATCGCAGCATCGACCACCTGACCACGGCCAGAGGTGCGCGCTTCAAGCAAAGCGCAAACGATGCCAAAGGCAAGCATCATGCCGCCGCCGCCCAGGTCGCCGACCATCGCCGGCGGCGCTACTGGCCCGCCGTCCGAGCGGCCAATCATGCTGAGCGCGCCCGACAGCGCGATGTAGTTGATGTCATGACCGGCGGCCTGCGCGAGCGGGCCGTCCTGGCCCCAGCCGGTCATGCGCCCGTAGACGAGTCGTGGGTGGCGTGCCAGCAGCACGTCTGGGCCCAAACCCAGCCGCTCCATCACGCCCGGGCGAAAACCTTCAATGATCGCGTCGGCCCCGTCGACAAGTGCCAGCACCCGCTGCACGTCTGCGGGCGACTTCAGGTCGACCGCCACCGAACGGCGACCGCGGTGCAACACGCTGCGCCGCCCACTGGCAAGGAAGGTGCCATCTCCGCGGTCTTTTCCCTTGTCGGCCTTGCGATCCAGGCGGATCACGTCGGCGCCCATGTCGGACAGCAACATTGCGCAGAACGGTCCGGGGCCAATGCCGCCGAACTCGATCACTTTCAAACCTTGCAAGGGACCACTCATTTGTTGTTGCTCCTCAAACCGAACTAAAACCACCAGCCAACCGACTGCTACCCCAACCAGCGCTTGCGTCGCTTGTAGTGCTTTACCTCGCGAAAGCTCTTGCGCACCCCCTCGCGGTCCAGGCCGAGATAAAACTCGCGCACATCCTCGTTGTCGCGGAGTTCCTGGGCCTGCCCCTCCAGCACGATGCGACCGCTCTCCATGACATAACCATAGTCGGCGATCTCCAGGGCGACGCGTGTGTTTTGCTCGACGATGAGCAGCGACAGCCCCTGCTCACGCAGGTGGCGCAGCACGCTGAAGACTTCCTCGACCATGCGCGGCGCCAGCCCGAGTGACGGCTCGTCGATCAGCATGAGTTTGGGCTCGGCCATGATTGCGCGCCCGATCACCAGCATCTGCTGCTCGCCGCCCGACAGATAGCCGGCCGTGCGTTTTCGCAGTTCGGCCAGGCGCGGAATCGCTTCGTACACGCTGTCCATCGCCTGGCGCATCGCCTGCGCCGATGGAAACATGTGGCCGCCGATGATGAGGTTTTGCTCGACCGTCATGTGCTGCAGCACGCGCCGCCCTTCCATCACATGAACCAGACCACCGCGCACCACGGTCGCCGGATCGTGCCCCTGAATCGGTCGGCCGTCGAAGGTGATCGACCCGCCCGAGACGCGGCCATCTTCCGAGTCAATGACGCCGGAGATGGCTTTCAGGGTGGTGCTCTTACCTGCGCCGTTGGCGCCCAGCAGCGCCACGCACCCGCCTTCGGGGACCTTCATCGACACGCCCTTGAGCGCCAGGATCACCTCGGCATACAACACCTCAACGTTGGATAGAGTCAGCACCGCCGGATCGGCAGCCGCATGGGGCGTGGTCCGTTGATCCGGTGCTGCAGCAATGGCTGAATTCACCATTTAGGCACCACTGGCACGTTCACATCGGCTGCAGCCCGAACGACCTTGCCGTCCTTCATGGTCGCGATGTTGACCTTGGCGGTGCCGGTGGGAAAGGGGGTGTCGTTGCTGAAGTCCACGCCTGGCAGTATGCCCATCAGGTCGTTGCTGGTGAACTGGCTGTTCATCAAGGTCTCGCGCACCGCTTCGCCAGTGACTTTGCCGGCACCCTTGGCCTTGATGGTGGCCTCAATCGCGCGCACTGCCACGACGCTTTGGCCCAGGCCCATGATGGTCATGGCATTCCAGCCCGATTTCAGGCCATGCTTTTCCTGCAACATGCTGTAGAACTTGCGTGCGGTCGTGTCGTCTTCGCTGGCATCGGCGATGGCGCCCACTTCGAAATCACCGGCAAAGCCATTCGGGTCGCCCAGTGCCTTAGATGATCCCACCACGCCGTTGTGCAGCGAGAGCATGATCGGGACGTTTTTGCCCAGCGCCTGCAGCGCACGTTTGGTGGCCACGGCCTGGGCGGTGTTGGTCTGGATCACGATCACATCGGTGCCAGCATTGACCAGGCGACGCACCGCCAGGGTCAGGTCGGCCGGTTGCACTTCGGTCCAGATCGCCTCGACGAAGGTGGCTTTGTCCGGGTTGGCCTTGGTGTAGCTTTGCAGGCCCTTGGCCATGTCGGCATAAGCGGGGGTGGCTTCGGAGGTGATGATCGCCACCTTGACAGGGCGCTTGCCATCGAGTTTGGTGGTGCGGAACCATTCCAGGAATCCGCCCGCCTCGTGGGCGTAGGTGGGGCGCAGGTTCAGGGCCCATTGGTTGGGTTTCCAGCCGAAGCCGTAGGTGGCGGTGGCCATGACCATGGGAATCTTGTCTTCCGGCAAGCGCTGCTGCAACGCGGCGGCATCCGGGCCACCGAGGCCGAGCAGGATCGCGGGTTTGACTTCGGCCTTGATGCCGGGCCACAGGCTGGCGGTTTGCGCCACGTCGTAGCGGGTGTCGAAGGTTTTGACGACGATCTGCACGTTGAGTTTGCTGCCGACTTCCTTGTTCCACCACTCGATCACTGCGAGTCGCCCGCCCTGCATCTGGGACATGACGTTGGCGTAGGGGCCGGCGAAGTCGGCAAAGGCGGCCACGTTGATCGTCGTCGATTGCGCATGGGCGGGCGCATTCAGCAGCAGACCAGAGGCCAGGGCGGCCGTGAGTTTGAGAAAGGTATTGCGTTGCATGCTTGTCTCCAATTGTGGTGGTGGTGAGGAAAAGGGGCGGGGGATTGCGACTCGCTGTGCCGGGCGGGCTCAGTGGTGAAACGGCCAGAGCCGGTAGTTGGTTTTCAGGATGTTCCAGCGGTGCATCAGGCCTTTCGGTTCAAGCAGCAGGAACAGCGTGATGATGAGGCCGAGAAACACATTCATGCTGGCGAAGATCAGGTCGCTGCTCAGGCTGGGGATGCGCTCGACCAGGTCGGGCCCGAGGCTGGTGATGGTTTCCTGCACACCACGGATGAGCACGGTGCCTATCAGTGCCCCGACGATCGAGCCGAGCCCGCCGACGATCATCATGGCAATGAACCAGATCGAGTTGAACAGCGTGAACTGATCGACCGAGACGAAGCGCACCTGGTAGGCCCACAGGGCACCACCGATGCCAGCGTAAAAAGCGCCGAGCACGAAGGCGCGCGACTTGGCGCCGGCCACGTCAACGCCCATCATGCCGGCGGCCACATCGTCGTCGCGCACGGCGACAAAGGCGCGCCCGTGGCGGCTGCGCAGGATACCGAAAGCGCCGATGACCATCACCATGGTGACGACAAGAAACAGGTAGTACAGCGAGCGGTCGGTGTTGAACAAAAATGTGCCCATCCGCGCCGGCTCCAGGCTGAAGCCATTCACGCCGCCGAGCCAGGCTGAAGGCAGATTCAGCACAATGAAGTGAAAGATGAACTGGGCCGCGATGGTGGTCAGCGCGAGGTAAAAGCCCTTGATGCGCGCCGCCGTCATGCCAAACAACCAGCCGGCCAGCGCCGCTACCAGGCCCGCCACCGGCACCGCCACCCAGAACGGCAGCCCGGCCTTGACCTCGACCACGCTGGCGGCGTAGGCGCCGACGCCCATGAAGGCGGCCTGGCCCAGGTTGATTTGCCCGGCGTAGCCGGTGGTGATCTGCAGCCCGACCACCACGATGGACGTGACCAGCATCAGGTTGGCTACGGCTACCAGACGCGCCGAGGCGAACCAGGGGAGGAACAGGAGAATTGCGATGAACAGTCCCAGGGTGACCCATTGGGCGCGCGTACGGATCAGCGCGCGGTCGCGCGCATAACTGGTGGAAAAAATGCCGGAGGGATCCATGGGTCAGACTCTTTCAATGCGTTTCCAGCCGAACATGCCGGTCGGACGAACCACCAGCACCACCAGCATGAAGATATAGGGGACGACGGCGGCGGCATTGCCGCCGATCAGCGGGTCGATGTAGGCGGCGGTCAGTCCCTGCACGACCCCGACGATAATGCCCGCCAGCAGCAGACCGCCGATGGACTCGAGCCCGGCCAGCAGGGCCACCGGCAGGGCGGCGAAGCCGATTTCAGAGGACAGGAAGGTCAGCGACTTGCCGCTCAGGTAGACCATCGAAGTGATGACCGACAGAACGCCGCCAAGCGCCCAAGCGAAGGCGATGGAGCGGCGCACGCTGATGCCCATGGCCAGAGCGATCTGGTGGTCTTCGGCCACCGCCGACATCGCCAGCCCGCTGCGACTGCGGTTGAAGAACCAGTGCAGCGCCACGGCCGCCAGCACCGCGATGAGGCCACCAATGGCGAGCGAGCGCGGGATGATCATCTCGCCCAAGATGATTGGCGTGAGGGGAAAGATGGCGGGGAACTGACGCTCCTGCGGACCCCAGATCGCCAGCACCAGTCCACGCATCAGGATCAGTAGCCCGATGGTGACCATGATCATAGAGAACACCGACTCGCCAATCAGGCGCCTGAACAGCAGGCGTTCAATCACTAGCCCGATCAGCACCGAAATGCACAGTGCAACAGCGATGCCCAGCACCGGATGCATGCCGCGCGACTGGATGGCCCACCACAGCAGAAAGGCGCCCAGCACGATCATCTCGCCAATTGCCATATTGAAGACCTTGCTGGCGCGGTAGATGACGACAAAGCCCATGGCCACCAGCGAATACAGCAGGCCAAGCAGCGCGCCGTTGATGGTGTAGTTGATGAATTCGATGATCATGGTGTGTGTGTCTGGTCGATGTCGGTGGCCACCACGGTTGCGCGCAACACGCCCTGGCGGCCGTCCTGGTAGGTCACGGCTATTTCGCAGGCAATGTCGGCGGCACCTGCATACAGTCCGTCAATCAGCGCCCCGTAGCGCACCTCGAGAAACTCTCGACGCAGCTTGCGCGTGCGCGTCAGTTCGCCTTCGTCGGGATCAAGCTCCTTCGGAAAATTGGCAAAACGCACCACCCGCGAGCCTTCGGGCAGCAGTTTGTTGATGCGGCGGATTTCGCCCTGCACCAGTTGCCGCACCTCGGGCCGCTGCGATAGGTCGGTGAAGGTGGAGAATGCGATGCGCCGCTCCTCGGCCCAGCGGCTGGTCACAGCCATGTCGATGTTGATCAGCGCGCCAACCCAGGGCCGGGTGGCGTCGCCCAGCACCATCACGTCCTTGATAAAGGGCGAAAAGCGCAACCGGGTCTCGATGAACTGCGGGGGATACGGGTGACCGCTGGCGAGTTTGACCAAGTGTTCCACCCGGTCGAGGTAGACAAGTTCTCCGCGCTCGGTCTTGCGCACTGCGTCACCGCTGACGTACCAGCCGTCGCGCTGGATGGTGGCGGTCTTCTCGGGCTTGCCCCAGTAGCCGAGAAAGCCGGTACCTCCGCGCAGCAACAGTTCGCCATTGTCCTCAATGCGCGATTCCAGCGGCGCGCCGAAGGCAGGGTCCACATCCAGTAGCGGGCCCACGGTTTCGAGGTCGCAGCGCTCGCCGCGGTGGCCAGCAATCAGACCAAACTCCGAGCAGCCATAAATATTGCGCAAGTGGACGCCCATGGCGTGAAATAAGCGAAACACGTCGGGTGCCATGGCGGTGCCGCCTGAAACCGCGACATCGCTGCGAATAAAGCCGAACTGATCGCGCACCGGGCGCAGGGCCAGCGCCTCGGCCACAGGCAGCAGCAGGCGCGACAGCCACGGTGCCGCGCGCCCTTCGAGTCGCGCCACATGCACGTCATGGCCGATGCGGATGCCCCAGCGGTAGATGCCGCGTGCCATCCAACTCGCGGCGAGCATGCGCGCCTCGATGGTGGCGGCGATGTTCTCCCATTGGCGCGGGCCAAACAGCACGATGTGCGGCGCAAGTTCGCGCACGTTGGGCAAGACCTGGTCGGGGCCTTCCGGGAAGTTGACCACCAGCGGCGTGATCAGCCCGAGGGTCACGCCCAGCAACTGCTCGGTGATCCAGGCCAGCGGCGTGTAAGACAAATATTCCATGCCGGCTTCCAGCGGCAACGCGCTCCTCATCCGAACCGCGTTGTCCATCAGCCAGCGGTGGCTGATCATCACGCCCTTGGGCTTGCTGGTGGTGCCGGAGGTGTAGGTCAGTAGTGCCAAATCGTCCGCTTGGCCGGCGTTGACTTCACGTTCGAAGCGCTGCGGGTGCCTCTCGTGCTGGCGCCGACCTTCAGCGGTCAGGTCATCAAAGGATTGCAGCAGCGTATGCCGGTACGACCACATGCCCGAGTTGTCCCAGTAGGCGATGCCCCGGATGTCGGGCAGCCGCTCCAGCAGCGCAAGCGCCTTGTCAACCTGCTCCTGATCCTGCGCGAAGATGAAGCGGGCCTTTGAATCCTCGCACAGGTAGTGCAACTCGTCGACGGTGGCGTCAGGGTAGACCGATACGATTTTGACGCCCAGTGACTGGGCCGCAAACAGCGCCCAGTAGTGCTCTGGTTCGTTCTCGCCGATCACAATCGCGGTTTCGCCACGCTGCAGGCCCTGCGCCGCCGCGCCAAGCGCAATGCTGCGCGTTCGATCAAATACGTCGGCCCATGTATGGCAGCGCCACATACCTTTGCGCTTGACGCGCTGCGCCAGCAACTGTGGATGTTCCCGGGCGTGGGCGAACAACTTCTGCGGCAGGGTCATGACGACTTCTGGGGCGGGGTCGGTCGCACTCATGCCGCTGCTCCCAAGTAGGCCTGGATCACGGCCGGGTCGGCCTGCACTTGTGCAGGCGTGCCGTCGGCGATCTTGCGGCCAAAGTCGAGCACCGCCACGCGGTCTGCCAGATCCATGACCACCCCCATGTCGTGCTCCACTAGCACAACCGGGATGCGCTTGGCCTCGCGCACGTCTATGATGAAACGGGCCAGATCTTCTTTTTCTTCGGTGTTCATGCCGGCCATGGGTTCATCCATTAACAGAACCTTGGGTTCCATCGCCAACGCACGGCCCAGGTCAACGCGCTTGCGAAGACCGTAGCCGAGCGCGCCTACCGGCTGGTGGCGGATATTCTCAATTTCAAGGAAGTCGATGATTTCCTCGACTGCTTCCCGGTGCAGCGTTTCTTCACGCTGGGTCCAGGGAAAGTAGAGAAATGCCTGCGCCAGATTTGATCGCATCTTGCTGTAGCGGCCGACCAGGATGTTGTCGATCACGCTCATGTTGGAGAACAAATGGGTGCCCTGAAAAGTGCGCACCACGCCTTCGCGCGCGATCTGGTGCACCGCGCGGCCTTTGATGTCTTGACCACGGTAGTGAACGCTGCCTTGTTGCGGCAGGTAGAAGCCGCTGAGCACGTTCATCAAAGAGCTCTTGCCCGCGCCGTTGGGCCCAATGATGGCCAGCAGCTCGTTGTCACGCACATCGATGGCGACCTCGGCCAGCGCGGTGACACCGCCAAAGCGCAAGGTGATGTCCCGCGCCTGCAGCACCGAAGCCTCGCTGGATGGGCTAATCGAGGAGTTAGAGGTCATGGGTTAGGAGAAGGCGTTGATGCCGGTCAGGGCGCGGCCAATGATGAGTTTCTGGATTTCGGTGGTGCCGTCGGGAATCGGCATCATGCGTGCGTTTCTGAACAACAATTCAACGCCGAAGTCTTTGGTTATGCCGTTGCCGCCGTGAATCTGCACTGCTTTCGACGTGACATTGACCGCCATCTCGGTCGCGTACCATTTGGCCATGGCGCTTTGCACCTCGCTGCGCACGCCGTGGTCGATCAGGTTGAAGGCGCGGTAGACCAGCAGACGCGCGGCGTCGAGTTCGGTCGCGGCTTCGGCAAGCATGCCCTGGATCAATTGATGGCCGCCGATGGGCTTGCCATGCTGGCGGCGTTCCTTCGAATAGGCCACCGCCTTGTCGAGCGCCGCCTGTGCGATGCCCACCGAGGTAAGACCGACCATAGGACGCGCTTTCTCGAACAGCACCATGGTGTTCTTCAGGCCGGTGCCGGGGGCTATCATCATGTTGGCGGCCGGCACGCGCGCGCCATCGAAGAACAGCTGAGCGGTCGAGGTGCTGTTGAGCCCGAGCTTGTCGATGTTGCGGCTTTCGTAGCCGTGTTCGGCGCGGTCCACCAAGATCATCGAGATGGCGCCAGAACCTTCTTGTGAGGTACGCACGATGACCATGCAAAAGTCGGAGTAGTGGCCGTTGGATATCCAGGTTTTCTCCCCGGTGACAATGTAGTGGTCGCCATCGCGCTGGGCACGGCAGGTGACTTCAGCCACGTTGGAGCCGACCCCGGGCTCGCTGATGCCGCTGCAGGCAATGATTTCGGCGCGTACCATGCGTGGCAAATATTTCTCACGCATGGCCACGTTCGTGCAGACCTCCAGCGAATAGGCGCCGAGCTGCTGAATCAACAGCGAGATTGCCACGTCGCCGGAGATGCGAGCGAGTTGCTCATACATCAGTGCATAGGTGAGCCAGGGCATGCCCAGACCACCATGTTCCTCGGCAATGATGCCGTTGCCGCCCATGCCGTAGGGCAGCATCTTCTGGAAGATCTCCAGCATCACCTCTTTTTCAATTAGCTTGTCGGGCTGGTAGCGTTCGACAATCGGACGCAGTTCGGTCTCCAGGAAGCGAGTGAAGCCTTCCACGGCCATGCGCTGTTCTTCGGTGGGGAGGAAATTCATGGTGCTGGTCTCGGTGTGTTGTCGGTCTCGTTCAGCGAGTGCTCATGCGTGCACCGGCATCAATGTGCAAACAGGTCGCATTGATATAGGGGTTCTCGACGATGGAGCGCACCAGGTGGGCCAGCTCGCTGGCTTGACCCATGCGGCGCGGGAACAGAATCATGCGGTCAACGATGGCCAGTGCGACCTTCTTTGGCAGGCCCGCGACCATCGGCGTTTCGAACAAGCCCGGCGCAACCGCTACGCAGCGGATGCCCAGATCGGCCAGGTCCCGTGCCACCGGCAGCGTGAGGCCGATCACCCCGGCCTTGCTGGCGGCGTAGGCCGCCTGTCCCATCTGGCCGTCCTGTGCGGCACCGGACGACAGGTTGATGATGACGCCGCGCTCATCACCCTCAGGCTCATTGCACGCCATCGCCACGGCTGCCAGGCGCAGCACGTTGAACGTGCCGGTCAGGTTGACGGCAATCACCTTGTCCCACAGTGCCAGGGGAAAGGGTTTTCCATCGGACAAGGTCTTGGCTGCGTCGGGCACGCCAGCGCAGTTGATGCAAATGTGAATGGCGCCAAAACGGGCCAGGGTTGCGTCGATGCCCGCCTGCACCTGTGACTCACTGGTGACATCCACCTGCTCGAACATGGCGGCAGAACCCAGTTCGTTGGCTGCCTGTACACCACGCTCGCTGTCGCGGTCGAACAATGACAACCGCGCGCCGCCTTCGGCGAGCGCATCAGCCACCGCGCGTCCCAGGCCTGAAGCACCACCTGTGATGATGGCCACCTTGTCGTGAACAATCATTTTTGCCCTTCAGCGACCGAGAATGGTGATGGCGGCCACGGCTTCTTCAATTCCGAACAGGCCCCCACCGTTTTCTGCAATGGCAAGGCGGGCCCCTTGCACCTGGCGGGCCCCCGCTTCGCCGCGCAACTGCACGACCAGTTCGTGCAACTGACCCAGCCCGGTGGCGCCGATCGGGTGCCCCTTGGACTCCAGTCCGCCCGAGGTGTTGATCGGGATGCGTCCGCCAATCGTGGTGTCGCCGCGCTCGGCGAGCGGCCCGCCTTCGCCGAACGCACAGAAGCCAAGGTTTTCACTCTGCACGATTTCGCCGATGGCGGTGGCATCGTGGACCTCGGCCAGCGAAATGTCTTGCGGGCCAACGCCTGCGAGTTCGTAGGCTTGTTTGGCAGCCTTGACGGTGATGTGTTGATCCAGGTCTTCAGGGCGGCGGGTGCTGCCGGTGGCAATGACCGATGCCAACACCTTGATGGCGCGCCCACGCTTTGCCAGGCGCGCCAGTGCTGCTTCGGAACACACGACGACTGCGGCAGCCCCGTCGCTGATGGGTGCGCACATCGGCAGCGTCAATGGGTAGGCGATGGGGGGCGCGGCCAGTACCTCGTCAATGGTGTATGCATTGCGGTATTGCGCCAGCGGGTTGTGCACCGAATGGCCATGATTCTTGGCCGACACGGCGGCAATTTGTCGCTGCGTGGTGCCGAACTCGCGCATGTGAAAGCGACCAAAGGCGGCGTAAATGTCCATGAACAGGCTGTAGGGCGCCTTGGACATGGACCCTTCCGGCGGCTCAATACCGTGCCCCATTTGCAGCAGCCTGCGTTTGTTCTCCTCGACCGTGGCCACGTCCCAGGCGCCGTCGAAGACGCTGAACATTTTGGCTTTGTCGGCGCAAAACATTTTCTCGGCACCAATGGCCAGCGCGATCTCGCCTGCCCCCGAGCGCACGTACTGCACCGCCAGGTTGAAAGCCGAGCTGGCACTGGCGCAGGCGTTCTCAATGTTGAAGATCGGGATGGACTCGAAGCCCATCGAACGCAACACAATCTGGCCACGGATCATGGTCTGGCCTTCGAGCGCGCCCTGGGTTGCGTTAGAAAAGTATGCCGACTGGATGTCGCTGATGGACAGTCCGGCATCGGCCAGCGCGGCATTCACAGCAGCGGCGGTCAGTTGCTTGATATCGCGGTCAATAAACTTGCCGGTCGGCGTCATGCCGACGCCGACTACGTAGACGGCGGCTTGCGGGCTGGTCATGGAAATGCGTCCATTCAGAACAAGTGGGTGAAATCAGTAGCCCTTGAAATCGGGCGTGCGCTTGTCGACGAAAGCCGCGAGGCCCTCTTGTATGTCGTGCGAATGGCGGTGCGCGTCGAGCACCAGTCGCTCCAGCCGCAGCGCCGAAGCCTGTGGCTGCTCCAGCCCGTCGGCCACGGCCTGTTTCATGCGGCGCAGCACCAGCGGGCTTTTACTGGCGATGCGCAAGGCGAATTTTTCGACCTCGGACACCAGCTCGGCATCCGGCACAACACGGTTCACCAGGCCCAGCGGAACCAGTTCGCGTGCGGGCATGGTGTCGCCGGTGAACAGCAGGTATTTGGCGGCGGTGGCGCCGATGCGCCGTGGCAGGATCGCCGCGCCGCCCGCGCCCGGAAACACGCCGAAGTTGGCATGTGCGTCGCCGATGCGGGCACTTTCGGCGGCGATGATGAGGTCGCAGGCCATGGCCAGCTCCAGTCCGCCAGCCATCGTCAGACCGTTCAGCGCGGCGATGGTGGGTTTGGGGCACATGCGCAGCCGATCCATCATGCCGCCGACGAGATCGAGAAACTCGCCCATCGGGTCGCTCGGGCCGGGGCCGCCAGCGCTGCTCTCGAACACGCCTTTGAGGTCGGCGCCGGCGCAGAAGGCACGGCCCGCACCGGTCAGCACGATGACGCGGATGGTCGGGTCACGCTCGCAATGCGCGGTCGCATCGCGCAATTCGGCGCACATTGTCTCCGACAGCGCATTCATCGCATCGGGCCGATTCAGCGTGATCCACGCCACGGCACCACGTTGCTCAAAGCGGATGGTCAACGAGGGTTGCATCTTCAAGGCCTGCTTGTTTGTGTGGTGGTCAGCTGCGCTTGCCATGCGGGTCTGGGAATCAACCGCGCAGCAGCTCTTCGGCGATGATCATCTTGCGCACCTCGGATGTGCCTGCACCGATCTCGAGGATCTTGATGCAACGGAACAGCCGGTTGATTTCGGACTCCCAGATGTAGCCGCTACCGCCATGCACTTGCACGGCCTTGTTGAGCACCCGGTTGCAGGCTTCGCCAGCGTAGAGGATGGACGCTGCGGTGAGCTTGTGCACATCGCCGCGGCCTCCGCCGCCCACCTCCAGATCATTGACCTCGGCCAGGGTGCGCCAGACCAGGGTTTTCATGGCTTCGATCTCGGTGTACATCTCGGCCAGCATGGCCTGCACCATCTGGAAGCTGCCGATGGGCTTGCCGAACTGCACGCGCGTCCTGGCGTACTCGACGCTCAATTCGAGTGCACGTTCGCAGATGCCCACGCATAAGCCAGCCACCAGCGCGCGCTCCAGATCGAGCCCGCTCATGACGATTTTGACGCCTTCGTTTTCCTTGCCCACCAGGTTGGCTGCCGGCACGCGGCAGTTGTCGAACACCAGCTCGCCAGTCTGGCTGCCGCGAAAACCCATCTTGATGAGTTTTTGAGCCACCTTGAAGCCGGGGAAATTCTTCTCGACGATGAAGGCTGAAATGCCCTTGGCACCTAACTCTGGCGCGGTCTTGGCGTAAACCAACAGCACATCGGCCACCGGGCCGTTGGTGATGTAGATCTTGGTGCCGTTGAGGATGTAATGATCGCCCTCGCGGCGCGCGCTGGTGCGCATGGCGCCCAGCGCATCCGAGCCGGCGCCGGGTTCGGTCAGGCCGAGCGCGCCGATTTTTGTGCCGTTGCACAGATCGGGCAGGTATTGGCGGCGCTGCGCCTCGTTGGCGTTGCGGAAGATGTTGTTAACGCACAGGTTGTCGTGCGCCGCCCAGGACAAGGCGATGGCGGGGTTCCAGCGTGCAAAGGCTTGGCAGATCAGGCCCGAGCTGAACAGGTCCATACCCGCGCCGCCATGCTCGGCAGGCACGGTGGCCCCCATGAAGCCAGCCGCGCCAATTTTCTGGAAGATATCCGACGGCCACCACTCCTCGTCGTCCATGCGGCGGGCGAGTGGTACGAATTCCTTGCGCGCGAACTTGTCGGCGGCTTCGAGTACGGCGCGGTCGTCGGCGGAGAGAGCAAAACTGCGAGTGGCGGCCATATAGGGATGCCTATCAATGCGTGGGTTGGGTCAACGGGCCGCGGCGCGCACCAAAGCTGCGCGGACAAGATCTCTTTGGGCTTACCCAATTTAATTGGGCATTGCAAAACTGTCAAGCGTTAGGTAGGATTCATCGCTGACATTCATTTGTTGTGCCAGAACTGGAGGCGGCGTAAGCGGAGGACGGAATTGGTGCGTATTCATTGACGGTAGCCGTCCGTGACGCATTCACCCGTGAGACCTATCGGGTCGTGCCGCTCGCGGCGAGACCATTCATCAGCGTCAAACGAGCTTCAACCTAACGAGACAGCCTTGACCCACGTACTCGAGATGAACCTGCTGCGCCGCCAGAACGTGAGCGACAACCTTCGCCGCGCGGCGAAGGCCGCTGGCCCCAACTTCGGCGCGTCGGATCTTCGCTGCGCGACCAAGCTGGGCACTTGGGCCTCGACGATCCCCAAGTCAATGATCGATGGATGGAAGCAGGCGGCGCCGTCGTCGCGCTTCTTTTCGGTGCAGGGGTTCAGCGAATTGACAGCCTCTTTGTTGACCGGTGGCTGCGTGGACGGTTGGGAGCAGATGCCCGACCAGGGCGGCCGCTGGGTGGGCTGCGTCGCCTCGGTGGCCGCCGACGTGCGTCTGGTCAACGATGAAGGCAAGGACGTAGCCGACGGTGAATCGGGCGAGCAGATCGTGCGCGGCCCGGTCATCATGAATGGCTACTACAAGAACGACGAGGCCAACCGCCGTGTGTGCCGCGACGGCTGGTTCCATACCGGCGACATCCTGTTCCGCGACGCGGCCGGCAACTACTTCTTCGCCGACCGCAAGAAGGACATGGATCAAGACCGGCAGAGAGAACGTTTATTGCCGGGAGGTCGAAAGCGTCCTGGGCGCCCACGCAGGCGCGATGCCGTGCGCCGAGTTCGGGCTGCCCAACGAGCACTGGGGCGAGGCCGTGACGGCCACCGTCATCGCCAGGCCAGGAACCATGGTGACCGAGGCCGAACTGATCGAGTTCTGTCGTGGCCGCCTGCCCGGCTTCAAGGCGCCGAAGCGGATCCACTTTCGCAGCTCGCTGCCGATCAGTGTGGCCAACAAGATCCTCAAGCGGGGTCTCAAGACCGAGTACGCCGATGAGGCCAAGGGCGGTTGAGGCCGATGGCCTCTCAGTGTCGGCGTCCGAAATATTTCAACCCAAGGAGTTAGTGCGATGAACCAGAAAGTCGTTGTTGCCGGTGTCGGGATGGTCCCGTTCACCAAACCGGGCGCCAGTGAACCCTATCACGTGATGGGAGAGAGGGCAGTGCGCCAGGCCCTTGCCGATGCGCGCGTTGAGTACGCCATGATCCAGCAAGCCTATGTCGGCTATGTGTATGGCGATTCCACCTGCGGCCAGCGGGCGCTCTACCCCGTGGGCATGAGCGGCATCCCCATCGTCAACGTCAACAACAACTGCTCCACCGGTTCGACGGCTCTGTTTCTGGCGCGCCAGGCAGTCGAAAGTGGTGCCGTCGAGTGTGTTCTGGCCCTGGGCTTCGAGCAGATGGCCGCAGGTGCCATCAAGGCCCAGTTCGAGGACAGGCCGACGCCGTTCGAGGAGTTTGACCGGGCCACCGCCGAACTCGTCGGGCGCCCGGAAATTCCGTTGGCTATTCGTTACTTCGGCGGTGCCGGCAAGGCGCACATGGACAAGTACGGCACCAAACTGGAGACCTTTGCCAGCATTCGCGCCAAGGCCAGCCGTCATGCTGCGAACAACCCTCTGGCGCTGTTGCGCAAGGAGATCTCGGTCGACGACGTGATGAACGCACCTGTGCTGTGGGAGGGCGTGATGACCCGCCTGATGGCTTGCCCACCGACCTGCGGCGCCGCTGCTGCGGTGATCTGCTCCGAAGCCTTCGCCAAGAAGCACGGGCTCGACACTCGCGTTTCCATTGTCGCCCAGGCGATGGCAACCGATCTTCCCAGTACCTTCGAGTCGCACGACATGATGCGCGTGGTCGGCTTCGATATGGCGCGCGATGCGGCGCAAAAGGTCTATCAGCAAGCCGGCATCGGCCCGCAGGACGTGAACGTGGTTGAGCTGCACGACTGCTTTGCACAGAACGAGTTGATCACCTATGAGGCGCTGGGCCTGTGCCCGCCCGGCGGTGCGGAAAAGTTTGTGCTGGACGGCGACAACACCTATGGCGGCAAGGTTGTGACCAACCCGTCGGGCGGCCTGTTGTCGAAAGGGCACCCTCTGGGCGCCACCGGCCTGGCGCAATGTTATGAGCTGACTCACCAACTGCGCGGCACGGCGGACAAACGCCAAGTTCAAGGCGCACGTGTGGCCTTGCAGCACAACCTCGGGCTGGGCGGCGCTTGTGTTGTCACGCTTTACCAGGCCGCCTGAGCACAGGCGCAGAAGACCAGGATCTGGAGTCCCATGATTGACAAGCAATTCATCGGCTACGAGGTGCCGCCCACGCTGTGGGATGTGGAGAAGGGCCGCATCCGCTTTTTCGCCCAGGTGATCGGTGCCACCGACCCGATCTACTTCGACACGACTGCCGCCAAGGCCGCTGGCTACCGCGACGTCGTGGCGCCACCGACTTTCATCTTTGGCGCCGAGAGCGATTCGGGGGTGTTGATGACGTTGCTCGACACGCTCAAGATCGATCTGCGGGAGGTCTTGCACGGTGAGCAGCGCTTCGACTACCACGCCCCGGTGTGCGCTGGCGACACGCTGCGTTTTCAGACCCGGGTCGCCGACATCTACGACAAGAAGGGCGGCGCGCTCGAGTTTGTCGTCAACGACACGAAGGTCACCAATCAACTTGGCGAGCATGTCTCCGACATGCACTCAGTGATCGTCGTGCGCCACGCCTGAAGGAATATTCATGAACGCTCAAGTAAAAATCATGGATGTCGGTGCCGACATGCCCGTGCTGGAATTGCCGCCGATCAGCCGCACCACCCTGGCACTGTTCGCCGGTGCGTCGGGCGACCACAACCCGATCCACATCGACATCGACTTCGCCCACGGTGCGGGGATGAAGGATGTGTTCGCGCACGGCATGCTGTCGATGGCCTACCTCGGGCGCGCGCTCACCGAATGGGTGCCGCAGCGCCAGATCCTCAGCTATGGCGTGCGCTTCGCGGCCCTGACCCATCTCGGCGACCGCGTGCGCTGCACCGGCAAGGTGCTTGAACAGATTGAGCATGCAGGCCGACCCTGCGTGCGCGTTCAAATCAGCGCTACGAAAGCGACAGGCGAAATCACGCTGTCCGGCGAGGCGCTGGTTGCCCTGAACTGAGAGGCTGAGACCGCCGTTTGGCAGCCCGGCTCCTTATTCTTTTCCCTTTCATTTCCTTTTCATCAAAAACAAGGACACACATCATGAAAAAACTCGAAGGCAAAGTGGCCATCGTTTCAGGTTCGGGCCGCGGCATCGGCCGTGCGATCGCCATGAAGTTGGCCATCGAAGGCGCCAAGATCGTGGTCAACGACCTCGACGCAGCTCCAGCAGAGCAGACCGTGGCCGACATCAAGAAGGCAGGCGGCATGGCCGTGGCCTGCGTGGGCAGCGTCACTGCCGGCGATTTTGCTGATCGCTTCGTCAAGACCGCGATTGACAGCTTCGGCGGCCTGGACATCATCATCAACAACGCCGGCTACACCTGGGACAACGTGGTTCAGAAGATGACGGACGAGCAATGGAACGCGATCATCGACGTGCATCTGACCGCGCCGTTCAAAATTTTGCGCGCTGCCGCAGAGTTCATTCGCGTCGCCTCGCGCAAGGAAGCCGAAGCCGGGCAGGAGGTGTTCCGCAAGGTGGTCAACATCTCGTCTATCGCCGGCACCGGCGGCAACGCCGGCCAGGCTAACTACTCAGCGGGCAAGGCCGGCATCATTGGCCTGACCAAGGCGCTCTCCAAGGAGTGGGGGCGTTACAAGGTGAACGTCAACGCCGTCGCTTTTGGCATGATCAAAACGCGGCTGACCGAAGCTTCGGCCAGCGGCGACGCATCCATTGACATCCAGGGCCAAAAGATCAAGGTCGGCGTCAACCCTGATCTGCTGGAAATGATGGAGCGCACCATTCCGCTGGGTCGCGGCGGCACGCCCGAGGAAGCGGCCGGATCGGTCTACCTGCTGTGTATTCCCGAGTCGAACTACGTAAGCGGCCAGACGCTGATCTGCGGCGGCGGCATCTCGATCTAAAGCGCAAGCCGAACGCATAAAGGCCCACGATGGACATCGATTTCAGCCCGGAAGACATGGCGTTCCAGCAAGAGGTTCGCACTTGGTTCAAAGGCCACACACCGTCCGATCTCAAGCGCAAGACCGTCACCGGGGAAATGCTGCAGAAGAACGACATCGTTCATTGGCAGCGCCGACTCGATGGCCAGGGCTGGCTGGTCACCGGCTGGCCCAAGGAGCATGGGGGGCCGGGCTGGACGCCGACGCAGCGCTATATTTTCGACCTTGAGCGCGCGGCGGCCAGTGCGCCGGTGGGGCTGTCGATGGGCGTCATCATGCTCGGGCCGGTGCTGATTGCCTTCGGCACGCCAGAGCAAAAGGCGCAGTACCTGCCGCGCATCCGTCGCTGCGAGGACTGGTGGTGCCAAGGCTATTCCGAGCCGGGTGCAGGCTCCGACTTGGCCAGCCTGAAGACCACGGCCGTGGCCGATGGCAGCGATTACATCATCAACGGCTCCAAGATCTGGACCACTTATGCGCATTGGGCCACGCACATGTTCTGCCTGGTGCGTACCGCCAACACCGGCAAGAAGCAGGAAGGCATCTCCTTCCTGCTGATCGAGATGGACCGCTCCGGCATCGATGTCAAACCCATTGTCTCGATCGACGGCGAACACCACCTGAACCAGGTGTTTCTCACCGACGTTCGGGTGCCCAGAAAAAACCTGGTCGGTCGCGAAGGCCAGGGTTGGGAAATTGCCAAGTACCTGCTCACACACGAGCGCACCAGCATCGCCGGCGTGGCCGACTGCAAGGCGCATTTAGCCAACTTGTATGCCGCGGCAGGTGAGCGCCGCTCGGGTGGCCAACCGCTGATGGAGGACGCGGCGATGCGGCTCAAGCTGGCGCGCGCCGAGATCGAACTGATGGCGCTCGAACACACCAACTTTCGCGTGCTGGCCGCCACCGCCTCGGGCAAGGCGCCGGGGCCGGAATCCTCGCTGCTCAAGACCATGGGCACGGCGGTGCAACAGACCTTGGCCGAGCTGGGCGTCGAGATCGCCGCCGAGCAAGCCTGGCCCTGGCATGACGGCGGCGAGTTTGGAAGCGGACGCCATGCCCATGCGATGCCGCACTACTGTTTTTCGCGCGCCGCCACGATTTACGGCGGCAGCGACGAGGTGCAAAAGAATGTATTGGCCAAGATGCTGCTGGCCGGCGGCACGCGGTAAGGATCGTCATGAACTTTGATCTCTCCGAAGAACAAAAGATGCTGCGCGACGCGGCACAGAAATTTCTGCGCGCCGAATACCGCTTCGATGCGCGCAACCAGATCGTCGCGTCGGCGTCCGGCATGAGCCACGAGCACTGGCAGCGATTCGGGGAATTCGGCTGGCTTGGGCTCGGACTGCCCGAGGCCGATGGCGGTTTTGGCGGCGGCCTGCTCGAGACGATCCAGGTCGCCGAGGCCCTGGGCGCCGCGCTGGTGGTCGAACCCTACCTCGTCAGCGCCGTGCTCGGCGCGCAGGCGGTGGCACGCGCGGGCACCGCGGCGCAGCGCGCGACCTGGCTGCCCGGGCTGGTCTCGGGCCAGCGCATTGTCAGCCTAGCGCACACCGAGGCCGATGCGCGCCACGACCTCGCCCATGTTCACACCAGCGCCATGGCCAAGGGCGGCCGCTGGGTGCTGTCGGGCCGCAAGAGCGGTGTGCTGGGCGCGCCCTGGGCCGACGGCTTTGTTGTGGCCGCCAGAACCTCGGGCGCCGTCAGTGAGCGCCGGGGAATCAGCTTGTTTCTGGTCGAAGCCCACACGCCGGGGGTGCAGGTGGCGGGCTACAAGGTCTACGACGGCAGTCGGGCTGGTGATCTGCAGCTTGATGCTGTCGTGCTGGGCCCGGACGCATTGCTGGGCATGGAAGGCGAAAGCCTGGGACTGCTCGAGCACTTGGTTGATCTTGGCATTGTTGCCGCCTGTGCCGACGCCCTGGGTGCCATGGGCGCGCTGTTGAGGAAAACCGGCGAGTACGTCGGCACGCGCAAACAATTTGACGTGCCGATTGCCAGTTTCCAGGTCATCCAGCACCGGCTGGTCGACATGTTCGCCGCGGTCGAGGCCAGCCGCTCCCTGGTGTTGATGGCGGCCCTGCATGCCGAGCATCCCGACGCAGTCACCCGTTCGCGCGCCGTCTCGGCCGCCAAGGCCGCCATTGGTGAGCGAGCCCGCTTCGTGGCGCAGCAAGCGGTGCAGCTGCACGGCGGCGTGGGCATGACCGAGGAGCTTGACATCGGCCATTACTTTCGCCGCCTGACGCTCTTTTGCAACCTGTTGGGCAGCACCGACCACCACCTGCAGCGCTTTGCGACGCTGCGTGTGGTGGCCTGATTGCCTGATGACCGACCCATACCGAGTCACTGGAAGGGCTGCCTAAATGAGTTTGATGACATCCACCGCCACGCCGAACTCGCCCGAATTTCAGCGCAACCGCGAAGCCTATGAGCTGCGCATTGACGACTTGCATGAACGCCGCGAACGTGCCCTGATCGGCGGCCCCGAAAAGGCGCGCCTGCTGCACAAGAAGCGCAAGCAGTTGCTGCCGCGCGAGCGCCTGGCTGCCGTGCTCGACCCCGGCTCGCCCTTCCTCGAGTTCGGGCAGCTTGCCGGCGACGGCCTGTACGAGGGCGTGCCGCCGGGCGGCAGCATCATCACCGGGGTGGGGCTGGTGTGCGGGCGCGCATGCATGCTGATGATCCACGATGCCACGGTCAAGGGCGGCACCTACTACGGCATCACCGCAAAAAAACATGTGCGGGCCCAGATGTTCGCCTGGCAGCACCGGCTGCCGTGCATCACCATGGTCCAGTCGGGCGGCGCCAACCTGCCGGAGCAGGCGCATATTTTCCCCGACGACGGCCAGTTCGGCTCCATTTTTTACAACCAGATCCGCATGTCGGCCGAGGGCATCACCCAGATCGCGACCGTGCATGGGCCCTCAACCGCTGGCGGCGCCTATCTCCCGGCGCTGTGCGACGAGGCGGTGATCGTGCGCAACCAGGGTGCGATGTTCCTCGCCGGGCCCGAACTGGTGTATGCCGCCACCAAGGAAGAGGTTGACATTGAAACCCTGGGCGGCGGCGAGATGCACAGCCGCATCAGCGGCGTCACTGACCATCTGGCCGAGAACGATGGCCATGCCATCTCCATCGTGCGCGGCATCGTGGCCAACCTAGGTACCGTGGCCAAGCAACGCTGGGACGTGGTTCCGCCGCTGCCGCCCCGCCATGACCCGCGCGAGATTTACGGCATCGTCAGCGCCGACAACCGGCATCCGACCGACAACCGCGAAGTGCTGCTGCGGCTGATCGACGACAGCGAACTACAGGAGTTCAAACCCCTGTACGGCGACACCATGATCTGCGGCTTCGCCCGCATCAAGGGTTTCCAGATCGGCATTCTGGCCAACAACGGCGTGATCTTCTCCGAGAGCGCGCTCAAGGGCGCGCACTTCATCGAGTTGTGCTGCCAGCGCGACATTCCGCTGCTGTTCATGGCCGATGTGTCGGGCTTCATGGTCGGCAAAGCGGTGGAGCAGCAGGGCATTGCCAAGCACGGCGCCAAGTTCATGACGGCCATGGCCTCGGCCAACGTGCCGCGCTACACGCTGATCACCGGAGGCTCGTACGCAGCGGCCTACCTGGCGATGTGCGGGCGCCCGTTCAAGCCCAACGTGATGATGATGTGGCCTACCGGCCGCGCCGCGCTGATGGGCCCCGAGCAGGCCGCCACCACGCTGGGCCTGGTGCGCGAGAACATCCACCGGCGCGAGGGCACAAGCTGGAGCGACGAAGAACGCGAGCAATTCAAGCAACCGATACGCGAGCAGTTCGAGAGCTTTTCCAGTCCCTACAACTACGCCTCCAATCTGTGGTGCGACATGGTGATTGACCCGCTGGAAACGCGCGACACCATGGCTTTGCTGCTGGAGCTGGCGGGCCGTGTGCCGGCGCGCGACACGCACTTCGGCGTGTTCCGCATGTGATCTTTTAGTCCACAGTATTGAACATGCTCGAAGCCATTCTCTCCGGCTGCCGCGTGCTCGGCCTGACGCAGAACGTGGCCGGCCCGTTCTGCACCCATATCCTCGGCGACCTCGGCGCCGAGGTCATCAAGATCGAACGCCCGGGCAGCGGCGACGATGCGCGCCAGTGGAAGCCGCCCGAAGTGGCCGGCGTCTCGACCGGCTTCGCGGCGCTGAACCGCAGCAAGAAGAGCGTCTGCATTGACCTCGACAGCGCGATTGGTCAGCAGCTGGTCGCGCGCCTGGCGGCCGGTGCCGACGTGCTGGTGCATTCGCTCAAACCCGGCAGCGCCGAAGCGCGCGGCCTCGGCGACGGACACCTGCTGCCGACCAATCCGCGCCTCGTGTATTGCGCGATCAGCGCCTTCGGCGAGGTCGGCCCGATGCGCGCGCTGCCCGGCTACGACCCGCTGATGCAGGCCTTCGCCGGCATCATGAGCGTCAGCGGCCACGAAGGTGACGAGCCGGCGCGCGTCGGCGTGTCGCTGATCGACATGGGCACCGGCATGTGGGCCACGATGGCGATCCTGGCCGCGCTGCTGCGCCGCGCCACACGGGCGAAGGCATGCGCGTGCACGCCAGCCTGCTCGAGACCGGGCTGTCGTGGATGATGGTGCCAGTCGCGAACTATCTGGCCACCCAGCGCCTACCGCGCAAGATGGGTTCGGCGATGGCGATGATGGCGCCCTACGAGCTCTTCGAAAGCGCCGACGGCAAGGTCTTCATCGCTGCGGCCAACGACCGGCTGTTTGGCCGCATCTGCAGCGCGCTGGCTTGTCCAGAGCTGACGCAGGATCCGCGCTTCATCGACATGTCGGCGCGCATCGGCCACCGCAAGGCGCTGCACGCCGAGCTCGAGGCGCGCACCCGGCAGCGCAGCACCGCAGACTGCGCGGCGGCGCTGCGAGCGGCCGGTGCGCCCTGCAGCGAGATGCACGACGTGGCCCAGATGCTGGCGCACGAACAGGTGCAAGCGGTCGGCATGCTGGGCGCGCTGCCGCTGCCGGGCGCACCGCAACACCAGACGATGGGCCTGCCCATCAGTTCGCAGGGCCGTCGCGGGCGCAGCGGCCCGCCGCCGCCAGTGCTGGGCGGGAACACCGACGAGGTGTTGACGGCGCTGGGCCTGCATGCCGATGAACTGGCGGCGCTGCGACAGCAACGCGTCGTCGATTGACAGAGACAAGGCCGAGATCCCCATGAACTTCGACTACACCGAGACCCAGGGTCAGATCCGCGCCGCCGTCAAGGAGCTGTGCAAGGGCTTCGGCCCCGAGTACTGGCGCCAGTGCGCCCAGGACGGCGCCTATCCGGAAGCCTTCGTCGACGCGATGGCCAAGGCCGGCTGGCTGGCCGCGCTGATTCCGGAGGAATACGGCGGCGCCGGGCTGCCCCTGCTCGACGCCTGCCTGATACTGCAGGAGATCAACCAGAACGGCGGTAGCGCGGTGCACTGCCATGCGCAGATGTACACGATGGCGTCGATCCTGCGCCATGGCAGCGAAGCGCAGAAGCGCGCGACGCTCCCGCGCATCGCCGACGGTAGCCTGCGGCTGCAGGCCTTCGGCGTGACCGAGCCCGACGCGGGCTCCAACACGCTGGCGATCAAGACATTCGCGCGCAAGGTGCCAAGTGGCTACGTCGTCAACGGCCAGAAGATCTGGACTTCGCGCTACAGCCACTCGCACATGTACCTTTTGATCGCGCGCACCACGCCGACCGACGCGGTGAAGAAGAAGACCGATGGCCTTAGCCTGTTCCTGATCGACATAGCGAAGGCCGGCGCGTCGCTGAAGGCCACGCCGATTCGCACGATGATCAATCACCACACCTTCCAGGTCTTCATCGACAACCTGGAGCTCACCGACGACGACCGCATCGGCGAGGAAGGCAAGGGCTTCCACTACCTGCTGGATTCGCTGCATTCCGAGCGTCTGCTGGTGGCCAGCGAGGCCATCGGCGACGGCCACTGGTTCGTCGGCAAGGCCGCGCGCTACGGCAGCGAGCGTGTCGTCTTCGACCGCCCGATCGGCGCCAACCAGGGCGTGCAGTTCCCGATCGCGCGCGCCCACATGAACATCGAGGCTGCCGAACTGATGCGCAACAAGGCAGCGACGCTGTTCGACGCCAGCCTGCCCTGCGGGCGCGAGGCGACGATGGTCAAGTACCTGGCCAGCGAGGCTGCTTGGGAAGCCGCCGAGGCGGCCATGACCACCTTCGGCGGCTACGGCGTGGCCTGCGAATACGACATCGAGCGCAAATGGAAGGAGAGCCGGCTGTTCCGCACCGCGCCGATCTCCAACAACCTGGTGCTGGCGCAGGTGGCCGAGCACCTGCTGGGCATGCCCCGCTCTTACTGAAGCACCATGGACCACACGACACTACGCGTTGAAGCCGCGCCCGGCACCGAGCTCGCTGATGGCATCCGCACCCTGGTGCTCAACCGCCCCGAGGTGATGAACGCGATGAACACGCAGATGTTCATCGACCTGCGCAACGCCCTGCACGAACTGGCCTTCGACGACGGCCTGCGTGTGCTGATCATCACCGGCGCCGGTGAGCGTGCATTCTCGGCCGGCGGAGACCTCAAGCAGCGCGACGGTATGACCGACGGTCAATGGCGGCGCCAACACCAGCTCGCCGAAGAGGTGTTGCTGGCTGTCAAGGATTTCCCGCAACCGGTGATCGCCGCCGTCGAAGGCCACGCGCATGGCGGCGGCTGCGAACTGGCGTTGATGTGTGACTACATCGTCGCTTCGCGCGCTGCGGTATTTTCGCTGCCCGAGCTGCGGCGCGGCATCATGCCCGGCGGCGGCGGTATCCAGAACCTCGTGCGCGCCGTCGGCGCGCGGCGCGCCAAGAAGCTGCTGTTCACCGCGCGCCGCTTCTCGGCCGAAGAAGCCGCCGAATGGGGCATGGTCACAGACCTGGCCGAGCCGGGTACGGCGCTGGCCGCCGCAGTCGCCGACGCGCGCGACATCGTACTGGCCGCACCGATGGCCACCCACTACGCCAAACTCGCCGCATCGCGCGGCGGCGAGATTGACTTCCACAGCGGCTACATGCTCGACGTCGCCGCCTACAACGTGCTGGTGTCCTCGGCCGACAGGCTGGAGGGCGTGAAGGCCTTCAATGAAAAGCGCCCACCGCGCTGGAGCGGACTCTGACATGTTCAAAAAAATCCTGATCGCCAACCGCGGCGAAATCGCCTGCCGCATCGCACGCACCTGCCGGCGCCTCGGTATTGCGGTGGCCGGTGTGCATTCGAGTGCTGATCGCGATGCGCTGCACGTTGACCTGATCGGCGAGTCGATCGAAATCGGTGGGGCAGCGCCGGCCGAGAGCTACCTGCGCATCGATGCGGTCATTGATGCGGCCCGGCGGACCGGGTCGCAGGCCATTCATCCTGGTTTTGGCTTTCTGGCCGAAAACGCGGTCTTCGCGCGCGCGGTCGAGGCAGCCGGCCTCGTCTTCGTCGGCCCGACGCCCGAGGTCATTGAGCGCCTGGGCGACAAGGCGTCGGCCAAGCGCGAGGCCCGCGCCGCTGGCGTGGCCGTGCTCGGCGGCAGCGAGCTGCCGAGCCGCGATGCGGCCGAAGTGGCAGCCACCGTGCGCGGACTACCGCTACCGGTGATTCTGAAGGCGGCCGCCGGTGGCGGCGGCAAGGGCATGCGGGTGGTGCAGCAGTTGGACGGGTTGATGGAGACCATCGAGGCGGCCATGCGCGAGGCCGGGAGTTCCTTTGGCGACACTGCGTTGATCGTCGAAGCCTTTGTCGAGCGCGGGCGCCACATCGAGGTGCAGATCGTCGGCGACGGCCATGGCGAAGTGATTCACTTGTTCGAGCGCGAATGCACGCTGCAGCGGCGCCATCAGAAAGTCATCGAAGAGGCTCCAGCGGTGAACCTCGCCCCGGCGCTGCGCGCGGCGATGCTCGGTGACGCGGTGCGCTTGGGACAGCGGCTGCGCTATCGCGGTGTCGGCACGGTGGAATTCATCGTGCAGGGCGACAATCACCACTTTCTCGAAGTCAATCCACGGCTGCAAGTCGAGCATCCGGTGACCGAGGAGGTGACCGGGCTGGATGTGGTCGAGATCATGCTGCGCATTGCCGCCGGCGAGGGCTTGCCCTTGCGCCAGAGCGAAGTGCAGGTGCGCGGCCACGCGATTGAGGCGCGGGTCTGCGCTGAAGATTCAGAACAAAATTTCCTGCCCTCCACCGGTGAACTGATCGCTGTTCGGTTCCCGACTTCTGGCGTGCGGGTTGAATCGGGTGTGCGCGCCGGCATGGCGGTCACGCCGTACTACGACTCGATGCTGGCCAAGCTGATTGCGCATGCGCCCACGCGCGAGGCGGCGCTGGACCGTCTGAGTGGGGCGCTGGGCGAAACCCAGGTGCACGGCGTCGAAACCAACTGCGCCTTTCTGCAGCGCCTGCTGGCCCTGCCCGCCACGCGCGACGCCAGCTTCCACACCCGTCTGATTGACGAGGTGCTGGCCGAGGGGAGTCAGGGCGCGAGCAGTGCGCCGCTGGAGCGGCTGGCCGCTGCAGCGGCTTGGTGGTTGCTCGACGCGCGGTGCAACGGCAATCAATTCGGCGCCTGGTCGGCCCTGGACGTGACGGGTTGGCAGATGCACGCCGGCGACGATCGGCTCACGCCGGTTCCGGCGCTGTTGCTGCGCTCGGGCGGCACAACGCACGAGGCCCGGTTCGGCGCCGTCTCGCCCGAGTCCGAGGTGACGGTGCAAATCGGCACCGAACGAGTCCGCTTGGCACTGACCGCCATCGCCGGGGGCAATTGGCGTTTGCGCATGGGGGATCGACATGAGGTGCTGACCATCGTGCGCAGCGTCGATACCGTGTTTGTGCAGAGCGGCGGCACTGCCCACGCCATCGGCGTGACCTCTTACCTCAACCAGGCCATCACCGGCCGCCAGACCAGCGACCAGTTGCGCACGCCGATGATGGGGATGATCCTGAAGATCCATGTGGCGGTTGGCGAGCGCGTACGTTCCGGCGACGTGGTGGCAACGATGGAGTCGATGAAGATGGAGCTGCGCATCAATGCCGACCACGATGGGGTGGTGCGCTCGCTGTCGGTGCAGAACGGACAAATGGTCGAGCGCGGCCTGGTGGTGGCCGTGGTTGAGTCCGAGGGCACTGCGGAATAAGCGGCGGCAAACCCCGCATGCGCGCCCATCTTTACAAACCTGGTGTTATCCACCGTTAAAAATGACGTGTCCGAGACGGCCCATGACCAGCATCCAACTTCCGAACGGTATTCAGGTTTTTGAGCGCGGTTGGCTGTCCTCCAACAACATTCTGTTCCTTGGATCGGCATCCAGCGCACTCGTTGACAGTGGCTACAGCACACACGCGGAACTAACGGCCGGGCTGGTCAGCGCCGCTTTGCAGCAGCGGCCGCTGGACTTGCTGCTCAATACCCATCTGCACAGCGACCACTGCGGCGGCAATGCCGCCCTCCAGGGCAATTACCCAGAACTTCAAACCCTCATTCCGCCAGGCCATGCATCACTTGTCTCGCCGTGGGACCCCGTCGCCCTGAACTATGTGCCATCCGGGCAACACTGCCCCCGGTTCAAGTTCGATGGCCTTCTGTCGCCGGGCACGGACATCCAGCTGGCCGATACCGCGTGGCAAATCCATGCGGCACCGGGCCATGATCCCCATTCAGTCATTCTGTTTGAGCCGCAGTCCCGAACCCTGATTTCGGCCGATGCCTTGTGGGAAAAAGGCTTCGGCGTGGTGTTTCCGGAACTCGATGGTGAAACCGCGTTCGATGAAGTGGCCGCCACATTCGACCTGATCGAGCGGCTTGACCCGCGCTGGGTCATTCCCGGCCACGGCCCGGTATTCCGCTACCGTGCCGAGGTGCTGGCCTACGCGCGCGAGCGCCTCAACGCCTTTGTCAAGAACCCTGAGCGGCATGCGCATCACGCGGTCAAGGTGTTGCTGAAGTTCAGACTGCTGGAGCAGCAGCAACTGCCTTTTGCTGATTTTGTCGAGTGGGCCGCCAACACACGCTACTTGCGGCTCATTCACCAGAGGTTTGTTCCTTCGGTTCCCATCGACCAGTGGATGGAGCAGTTGACTCAGGAGCTCGTGCGTTCCACCGCTGCGCGCAGAGACGGCAACAGGGTCTACAACGCGTGAAATGGACCACGTCGTCAGCCACTGAACCAGGGCCCTGACAAAAACCAGCGGCCGCATGCGAAAGCCAAGCCATCTTTTAACCTGGAGATAAACATGAGTGAAGCAGAAACCGTTTTGTATCACGTGCGCGATGGTATCGCCACCGTCAAGATCAACCGCCCCGAGATGCGTAACGCGCTGTCACCGGCCGCTGCCAATCGGCTGCACGATCTGTGGTGCGAAGTCGATGCCGATAAAAATGTGCACGTGGCCATCCTGACTTCTGCCGACTGCGGCACTTTCTGCGCCGGGCTCGACCTGCGCGAGGCTTCTCGTGTCAAGAAGGACGAGGGCGTGGACATCCTGACCAAGATGAGGGACCCGTTTCACGGTCGCCAGCGCCGTGTGGCCAAGCCCATCATCGCGGCCATGACCGGGCACCTGATTGCCGGCGGCATGATGCTGAGCCTGAACTCGGATTTGCGCGTAGGCCTCAAGGGCACGCAGGTCGGCATCACAGAAACCCGTATCGCCGGGCGCGGCAGCCCCTGGGCCATTCCCCTCCTGTGGATGCTGCCGCAGCCGCTGCTGATGGAGATGGTGCTGACCGGCGACCTGTATCCGATCGAAACCTTCCATGGGCTGGGTTTCATCAATTACCTGGAAGACACGCCTGATGCGGTGCGCGCTCGGGCCACCGCGCTGGCCGAACGCATCCGCGACAACGCTCCGCTGTCGGTGATGGCGGGCAAGGAATCGATCATGACGGCGATGAGCGCCGGTTGTGAGGCCGGCATTGCGCTGGCGCACAACATTTATCGCACCGCCTACGCCAGCGAGGACGCGCAGGAGGGTCCGCGTGCCTTCGCCGAGAAGCGCAAGCCGGTTTGGAAGGGGTGCTGATGTCGCTGCGGGGAGATGCCATCTCCAGCCTGGCCCCTCTGTTGGAGAACAACCGTGCCTGGTCGGCGCGCTGCGCTGCGGAAGACCCGCAGTACTTCGAGCGGCTGGCGCACCAGCAGATGCCACGCTACTTGTGGATCGGCTGCTCCGACAGCCGGGTACCGGCCAACGAAATCCTGGGGCTGCGGCCTGGCGAGGTCTTCGTGCACCGTAACGTCGGCAACCTGGTGGTGCACTCCGACCTGAACTGCCTGACGGTGTTGCAGTATGCGGTCGAGGTGTTGAAAGTCGAGCATGTTCTTGTGGTGGGTCACTACGGCTGCGGCGGCGTGCAGGCGGTGATAGAACAGCGCCGCACCGGTCTGGCCGAGAACTGGCTGCGCCATCTGGAGGACGTGGCGCGGAAACACATTGATCGGCTCGACGGCATTTCCGGCGTTGACGAGCGCGCGGCGCGGCTTTGCGAGATGAACGTGATTGAGCAGGTCAGCAACGTGTGTCGCACCACCACCCTGCGCCGCGCCTGGGAGCGCGGGCAGCAAGTCGAGGTGCACGGGCTGGTTTACGGCCTGCGCGACGGCTTGCTGCGGCCAGTCGGGGGCAGCGTCAATGGGGTCAGCGAGTTGCAAGAGCAGTACACCCTTTCATTGGCCATGCTGGACGCCGGCCCGGCCGTTTGATCGCATCAAGAAAGAAGGAAAATCCCTGTGCCAACCGACACGACAGACCCCGCGACCGACAACATTGCCACCCAGTTGGCCGCCTTTGCACACGGTCTCAAGCCTGGCATGTTGCCCGCAGTCGTGGTGGAACAGGCCAAGCTGCTGATGCTCGACGCTCTGGGCATCGCCCTGGCCTCGTCTCAGCACGACTTCGCGCACTGCGCTTACCGCGGCTTGCGCGCCCTGGGTGGCGCGGGTGACAGCGCCGTCATGGGCGCCTTTGCACCCCTGCCGCTGCGCGATGCGGTGCTGATGAATGGCATCCTGGTCCACGGGCTGGACTTCGACGACACCCACCCCGGCGCGATCACACACCCCAGTGCCAGCGCCTTTCCGTTGGCGCTGGGTCTGGCAGCGCAACGGCATGCCACGGGGCCCGAGATGATCACGGCCTATGTGCTCGCGATTGAGGTTGCTGCCCGTCTGGGTGCGGCGGCCGGGGGCGGCTTCCACGACGTTGGCTTTCATCCGACCGGCCTGGTGGGAGCTTTTGGGTGCGCGCTGGCGGCCGGCAAGCTGATGGGGCTGGATCAGGTGGGCCTGGAGCATGCGCAAGGCGTGGTGCTGTCGATGGCATCCGGTAGCATGGAATTTCTGAGCGACGGCGCCTGGACCAAGCGCATGCACCCGGGCTGGGCCGGTGTCAGCGGGCTGACCGCCACGGCGCTGGCCGGTGCCGGTTTTCGGGGGCCTTCACAGCCTTATGAAGGGCGCTTTGGTCTGTACGCCAGTCACTTGGCCGCGCGCGGCTTGTTGGCCGATTTGTCGTTGTGCACGCGCGGCTTGGGCGAGCGCTGGGAGCTGCTCGAAGTGGCGGTAAAGCTGTACCCAACCTGCCACTTCACGCACGCCAGCATCGATGCCGCGCTGGCGCTGCGGGCGACGGGGCTGCGTGCCGAGGAGGTGGCATCGGTGCAGGTGCTGCTGCCGCCAGGGGTGCACCCGGTGGTGTGCGAGCCGGTGGCGGCCAAGCGACGACCGGCCAACGTCTATGAATCGCAGTTCAGCATTCACCACCTGGTCGCGCTGGCCCTGCTGCGCGGCGAGCTGGGGCTGGCCGAACTGGATGCCGCCAACCTGAGCGACCCGCAGGTGCAGGCGCTGGCTGACCGCATCGAACACGCGGCCGACCCCGATGCCGATTACCCCACCTTCTTTTCCGGCGAACTGCACGTGCGCACGAACGACGGGCGCGAGCTGCGCTGGCGCGAGTCAGCGCACCGCGGCGCACCGGGCCGGCCGATCACGGCCGCTGACATCGAGGCCAAATTCATGGGCAATGCACTACTGGCATTGCCGCGCGATCAGGCGCTGCGCCTGCGCGATGCGCTGCTGTCGGCCGATCGCGCCGAAGACGCCGCCACTCTGGCGCATACCCTGACCCATTCCAACACCTCCGGATCCCTTTAATGACTACCAGCCCGCCCATCGCCTTTGATGCGGAAAAAGAAACTCTGGTGCTCGACGCCGTCGAGCGCTTTGTCGACCGCGAGATCAAGCCGGTGGCGCAGCGGCTCGAGCACGCCGACGAATGGCCGGCCGACATTGTGGCCGGCATGCGCGAGATGGGCCTGTTCGGCTGCATCATCCGCGAGGAATATGGCGGCCTCGGCCTGTCGGCCAGCACCTATGCCAAGGTCGTGGAGCGCATCGCGCGGGTATGGATGTCGGTTTCGGGCATCATCAACTCGCACCTCATCATGGCCGCCTGCGTGCAGCGCAACGGCACCGAGGCGCAGCGTCAGTGTTTCCTGCCGCGCTTTGCCAGCGGCGAACTGCGCGGCGGGCTGGCGCTGACCGAGCCCGACTGCGGCACCGACTTGCAGGCGGTGCGCACGGTGGCGCGCCGCGACGGCGACCACTACGTCATCAACGGCACCAAGACCTGGATCTCCAACGGCGTCCATGGCCAGGCCTTTGCCGTGCTGGTCAAGACCGACCCCGCAGCGCAACCGCGCCATCGCGGCATGAGCCTGTTCATCTGCGAAAAAGGCCCCGGCTTCACGTCCACTCGCAAGCTCGAAAAGCTCGGCTACAAAGGCATCGACAGCGCCGAGCTGGTGTTCGACAACTTTCGCGTGTCGGCCGCCAACTTGGTCGGTGGCGTGGAAGGACAGGGTTTC
This sequence comes from Hydrogenophaga sp. GW456-12-10-14-TSB4, assembly GCF_059424305.1. Lineage (NCBI taxonomy): Bacteria > Pseudomonadati > Pseudomonadota > Betaproteobacteria > Burkholderiales > Comamonadaceae > Hydrogenophaga > Hydrogenophaga sp. GW456-12-10-14-TSB4. The sequence goes on from NZ_JBWKZH010000001.1 coordinate 145,454, forward strand.
AAGCACGTGATGGGCGGACTGGAACTTGGGCGCATCAATGTGGCTGCGCGCGGCGTGGGTGTGGCGCGCGCCTGCCTGGAGGAGTCGGTAGCCTATGCCCAACTGCGTCGCACCTTCGGCAAGCCGATCTGCGAACACCAGGCGATCCAGCTCAAGCTGGCCGACATGGCCACTCGGGCGGAGGCGGCGCGTCTGCTGGTTGAACAGGCCGCGCGGGCTTATGACGCTGGCCAGCGTTGCGACATGGAAGCCGGCATGGCCAAGCTGTTCGCCAGCGAGGCGGCGGTCGAGAACTCGATGGAGGCCTTGCGCATCCACGGGGCTTATGGCTACTCGAAGGAAATGAACGTCGAGCGCTACTACCGAGACGCGCCTCTGCTGTGCATTGGCGAAGGCACCAACGAATTGCAGCGCTTGATCATTTCCGCCCAGCTGGTGGAGCGCAGCCCGATCTGATGTATCGCCTGGGGCGGCGCCTCAACTCGGCGGTGAATGAACCCCTCGGAGGAAAATTTCTTGAACAACCTGCTGTCCGCTTTCCGGTTCGCCGCCCTGCCCGCCGGGACGAATTCATTTCGCGCCGAGGTAAAGGCCTTTCTCCAATCCAGTTTTGAGCCAATGCCCGCCGACATCCGGGCCCGTTCATGGATGGGTTTCAATGCCGCTTTCAGCAAGAAGCTGGCCGCACGGGGCTGGGTCGGCGTGACCTTGCCAGCGCAATACGGTGGCGCCAGCCTGGACGCCTTCTCGCGCTTCGTGCTGGTGGAAGAACTGCTGGCCGCCGGTGCCCCGGTTTCCGCACACTGGATCGCCGACCGCCAGAGCGGGCCCCAGATCCTCAAGTTCGGAACCGAGGCGCAACGCCAGTTCTATCTGCCCAAAATTTGTGCCGCCGAGGCCTTCTTTTGTATCGGCATGAGCGAGCCCAATGCCGGCTCCGACCTCGCCAGCGTTGGCACACGGGCCAGCCGCTGCGAAGGTGGCTGGCGTTTGAACGGCCACAAGATATGGACCACCAATGCGCAGCACTGCCACTACATGATCGCGCTGGTGCGCTCGTCGGGCGAGTCGCAGGATCGGCAAAAGGGCCTGTCGCAGTTCATTGTCGACTTGGCATTGCCCGGCGTGACGGTGCGCCCGATCCGGGATCTAACGGGGGACGCGCATTTCTCAGAAGTGTTTTTCGACAACGTGCTACTGGCCGACGACGCGCTGATCGGCAATGAAGGCAGCGGCTGGGCGCAAGTCAATGCCGAACTGGCCTTCGAGCGCAGCGGCCCGGAGCGGGTGTACTCCAGCATCGTGCTGCTGGAGCACTGGATCACCTGCCTGCGCAATACACCGGCGGTCTCGGCCCATGCCGCCACCATCGGGCGTTTCGCCACGCACCTGGCCACGCTGCGCAACATGTCGATCGCCGTCACGGCCAAGCTCGTCAACGGGGAAAGCCCGTTGGTCGAAGCGGCCTTGGTAAAGGATATAGGCACCGAATTCGAGCAGAGCATTCCCGCCGTGATCGGAGCCGCCATCGCTATGGACCCGGACGCCCTGGTCGATGCCGAGTTGTACCGCGCCGTGGCTTATGTAAGCCAGATTGCGCCCACCTATTCCCTGCGCGGCGGCACGCGCGAGATCCTGCGCGGCATGATCGCGCGCGGTCTGGGCCTGCGTTGAAAACGAGAGCATTCCATGTTTGCACAAGCGATTGAAGATATCCTCGAGGATCAGTGCACGCCCGCCGTGGTGCGCGCGATTGAGGCGGGCGGCTCGACCGCTGCGCTGTGGCAGGCGCTGCAAGGCGCCGGCTTCCTCGAACTGCTAGCGTCCGAGGACGCTGGCGGTGCCGGCCTCCCGCTGGCCGATCTGTTCCCGATACTGTGCAGCTTCGGCCGCTACACGGTGCCGGTGCCGGTGGCTCAGACGATTGTGGCGCGAGCGCTGCTGGGGTCGCAGTTTGCGATGCCCAACGGCATGATTACGCTGGGCGCTGCGTTGCGGCGCGAGGCCGATGGCGCCATCGTGTGCTCATTCACACCTTACGGCCGGGTGGCCGATTTCGTGCTGGCCCAAGATGGTGATGCCTTGTTGCTGCTGCCTTGCGCAGCGGCGCAGCGTGAAGCAAGCGGCGTGCATGGGAGCCTTGCCGCCAACCTGCGCTGGCCCGATGAGCGCATCGCGACGCACGTGCCCGGCGCTGGCCCACTGCTGCCGACATTCGCCGCGGCCTTGCACGCCGCCCTGCTCAGCGGGGCCATGACACGGGTCTTCGAAATGACACTCCAATTCTGCAATGACCGCATCCAGTTCGGCAAAACCCTGGGCAAGTTCCAGGCGGTGCAGCACCAGTTGAGCGTCATGGCCGAACATGTGGCTGCTGCCTCGATAGCCGCCGAAGCAGCGTTCCGTACCGACACGACCACGCCCTCCTTGCTCGCCGCTGCCATGGCCAAATCCCGCACCAGCGAGGCGGCGGTGCTGGTTGCCTCCATTGCCCACGCGCTGCACGGTGCCATTGGCATTGCCGAAGAATACGATCTGCAATTGCTGACCCGGCGTTTGCATGAATGGCGCATTGCCCATGGCTCGGAAGCGCACTGGAACGCATTGATCGGCAATAGCGTGCTGGCTTCAGACGCGTCTATTGCCGATTTTGTACGGTCGGTTTAGCGGGCGAGCGGCCTCGCCAGCCCAGCCACTACCCTGCCAGCTTGCCCTGCAGCTCGGTCACCGCCTCCGGGTTGACCAGCGAGGACAGGTCGCCCGGACCGTCGCCCCGGTACACGGCCCGCACGACGCGACGCATGATTTTCATGTTGCGTGTTTTGGGCAGGTCGCTGACCAGCAGCACCTGTCTGGGTCGGTAGGAGGCGCCCATGCCATGGACAACCGCTTGAGACAGTTCAGCTTGCAGCGCCGCGTCCGCCGCCACGCCGGGCATGGGCACGCAGACGCAGACGATGGCCGAGCCCTTGATCTCGTCGGGCACGCCGATCACTGCCGCCTCTGACACCTTGCCGGTGCCGGTGAGCAGGGTTTCAATCTCCGACGGGCCGGTGCGCTTGCCTGAGACCTTGATCGTGTCGTCGCTGCGGCCGAGGATGTAGAACAAGCCGTCCGCATCGTGCATCGCAAAGTCGCCATGCACCCAGACGCCGGGCAGCGTGCGCCAGTAGCTGTCGAGGTAGCGCTCGTCGTCGCGCCACAGGCTCTTGGTGAAGCCGATGTTGGGGTTGCGCAGCACCAACTCGCCGACCTGGCCCGCGCCGACCGGCTGACCGTTGTCGTTCACGATGTCGACCCCGGCGCCAAGCCCGCGCGCGCCGAACGAGCCTGGTCGCAAGGGGTGGTGCAGGGTGCCGGTGAAGTTGCAGCCGCCCACCTCGGTGCCGCCGACAATGTTGAGCAACGGCAGACGCTCTTTGCAGATGTGCTTGAAGAACCAGCGCCAGGGCGCCTCGGTCCATGCCTCGCCACCGGAGCAGGTGATGCGCAATGCAGACAAGTCGTAGCTTTCGACCTCTGTGTCGCCGTAGCGCATCAGGCTGCGGATCAGCGTGGGCGCGACACCCAGATAGGTGACTTTGTGATCCTGCACCAGACGCCAGAAGCGTCCTGTGTCGGGGTAGTCGGGCGTGCCTTCGGCCACCAGCAGGCTGCCGCCGAAATAGCTCGGGATGCAGGCGCACATGGCACCCACCATCCAGCCCATGTCGCTCATGAAGAAGAAGCGGTCGCTCTGCTTGAAATCGGCGCAGATGTGCATGTCGCGCGTGACCATCGAGCCCAGGAAACTCACGTGGGTCCAGATGCAGCCCTTGGGCTTGCCGGTGGTGCCCGAGGTGTAGAGCAATACGGCGGGTGCCTCGGCGGCCATCTCGGCGGTCGGCATGTCACGGGGTTGGGCGGCGACCAGGCTGGCCCAGTCGTGGTCGCGTTCCGGCGTCATCGGGCATGGGGACGCTTCACCCAGGTGGCGCAGCACCACCACGTGCTGCACGCTGGGTACCTCGCGCAGAGCTTCGTCCAGCACCGACTTCATGACGCCGGGGGTGCCGCGTCTCCAGGTGCCATCCACCGTCAGCACCGCCTTGGCTTGTCCGTCGTTCAAACGGGCGACAATGGGTTGCGGCCCGAAGCCCGAAAACAAGGGCATCAACACGGCGCCGATCTTCAGGACCGCAAAGAACGCGACAAAGGTCTCCGGCAGGTTGGGCATGTACAGGCCGACCCTGTCGCCCCGAGCAATGCCCAGCGACTGCAACGCTCCGGCCAGGCGGCAAACCTCGGCATCAAACTCGCGGTAACTCAAGGACTTGCGGTTTTTCGGGTCTTCGCCCTCCCACACCAGGAAAGGCTGGTCCCACACCGGCGTTCCGCGGTGCCGGTCCAGGCAGTTCAGCACGATGTTGGTGGTACCGCCGACACACCAGCGCGCCCACTCGATGCCGCGCGAGGTGTCAAGCATCTGCGTGTAAGGTTGATAGAAGCGCATGTCGCAAAACTCGAACACCTCTTGCATCAACCAGGCCGGATCGGCATCGGCGCGAGCGCTCAGGTTCTCGAAGCTCGATTCGCCCACTTTGTGCAAGAAGGCGGTCAGGTTGGACCGCGCCATCAGTTCAGGAGCGGGCTTCCATTCAAACGGTTGTTTGGTAGAATTCATGCTGCCATCCTATCCGAACGTCGTATGGGAGTCCAGCGGTGCAAGTCTCACCGCGTCGTTTCTTCTCCGTAGCTCTACGCAGTCAGAAAGGCAGTCCGTCCGTGCATGTTGATGAAGCGATTCGCAGTCGAAAATCGGTCAGGCGGTTTCTACCCACGTCCGTTCCTTCCTCGGTTGTGCAGCACATTTTGAACGTGGCGGCGCGAGCCCCGAGTGGCAACAACGTGCAGCCGTGGAAGGTGTATGCGGTGGCGGGCGAGTCCCGGCAGCGTCTGTGCGATGCCTTCATTGAGGCGGCCACGCACGAGCCAGACCGCCACCAGCCTGAATACGCCTACTACCCCACCACCTGGGTCGAGCCCTACCTGGATCGTCGGCGGCGCTGCGGTTTTGGCCTGTATGCCAGCCTGGGCATCGCCCGCGACGATGCGGCGGCGCGCGCGCATCAGATGCTGCGCAACTACCTGTTCTTCGACGCGCCGGTGGGCCTGCTCGTCACGCTCGATCGCCGCCTGAACACCGGCAGCTTCATGGATCTGGGCATGTTCATCCAGAACATTCTGGTGGCCGCCCGCGCACAGGGCCTGCACACCTGTGCGCAGGCGGCGCTTGCTTGGTACCACAAAGTGGCGCGTGCCCAACTGCCTATCAGCGACCACGAAATCCTCGCTTGCGGCATCGCCCTGGGACACGAGGACCTGTCGGCCCCGGAGAACGCCTTCATCACCGAACGAACCGATGTGGAGACGTTTTCCAGCTTCCATGGTTTCGACGCGGCTCGCTGAGCTCACGCGCCAGCGATTGAACCTTTGATTCATTCCGACAAGCACACCCAAAGGAGCCGAGCGATGATTCTGCACACTGCTGAGACCTTGAAGCGTTACACCGAAAGCGGCCACTGGGGCCGGCGCACCCTGCTCGATTTGCTGCGCGAGACGGCGGCCAAGGCGCCGGAGCGGCCCGCCGTGGTCGACCCGGCTGATCGGCCTGATCTGACCGGAACAGCAGCACAGAACCTGAGCTATCGGGAGTTCGCCGCGGCCGTCGACGCCATCGCGACCGGGCTGCTGGACATGGGTTTGCGCAAGGATGAAATCGTCGTCGTGCAACTGCCCAACGTATGGGAACTGGTTGCCATGTTTCTTGCGGTCAGCCGCGCCGGCGGCGTGCTCTCGCCGATGCCGATTCAGTGGCGCGACAACGAGTTCCAGAATGTCAAGAAACTCACCGAGGCGCGCTTCTTCTTCGGGATGCGCGATTTCAAGGGTGCCGATCAACTCGCCATCGCCGAGAAGACCGGATTTGTCGCGCTGCCGATCGAGCGTATTGCCGAGATGGCGCGTGGTGCGGCCGACGTGGCCAGGCTCGACGCCATCGGTGTCGACGCCAACGACATTTTCAGCCTATGCTGGTCGTCCGGCACCGAAGCCCTTTCCAAGGGCTGCCCGATGTCTCACAACAACTGGCTCTTTCAGATGAACCTGATCCCGCTGACGGCCGGGCTGCACGAAGGGGACCGGGTGCTGGCGACCGCGCCGGTGGTCAACATGACCGGTGTGGCGACCTGGCTGGCTTCGCTGGCCATCGGGGGCACGACGCTCTTGCATCACCCGCTGAACATGCCGCTGCTTCTCAAGCAGTTGATGCATGACCAGGTGCATTTCACCCTGCTGGTGCCTGCCCTGCTGAACATGATCCTCAAGTTGCCCAACGTCGATCAGCTTGACTTCTCCAGCGTGCGCTGCATCGCCTCGGGTTCGGCGCAACCCTCGCGCTGGAGCATGGAGGAGTTCAAGCGGCGCTGGAACATCGAAATCCTGCACGCCTGGGGACAGACCGAAGGCACCGCGGTGTTTGCAGGGGCGCGAGACGTGCCCGATTTCGCCAAGCGGGCAGATCACTTTCCGTGGTGGGGTCGCCCGGGCGTCGAGTGGCCCTCGGACATCCAGGGTGTAGAGATGAAGCTGCTCGATGAGAGCGGTGCAGAATGCACGCAGCCCGGCCAGGTGGGCGAGCTGGTCTACCGCGGACCCAATGTGTTTGCTGGCTATTACCAGCGGCCGGACCTGGCGATAAGCACGTTCACCCCCGACGGCTTTTGCCGCACAGGTGACTTTTTCATCGTGCGGGACGTTCACCACATCGGTTTCTTTGACCGCAAGAAAGACATCATCATTCGCGGTGGCTTCAACGTTAGCGCAGCCGAGGTCGAGAACCTGGTTCTCACCCATCCCGGCGTGCAGGAGGTGGCGGCGGTGGCGGTGCCCGACGAGATCATGGGCGAGAAGACCTGTATCTTCGTCGTTCCGAAGGACAAGGCCCAGCCGCCGGCGCTGGAGGATATCGTCGGCCACCTGAAGCAGATCGGCGTGGCGGCTTACAAGCTGCCCGAGCGCATCGAGTACCTTGACGCCATCCCGCGCAACCCGGTAGGAAAAATCCTGAAGGCAGAACTGCGCAAGCACCTGCGCCCCGCGGCTGCCTGAGCCCACTCCGACCCACGAACCCAGTTATGGCAAACATCAAATCCGCACCCTCGTCGCATACGCTTCGCGGTAAAACCGCGATCATCGGTGCGGGCATTTCCGCCGTCGGCCGCGTGCCGGGCAAGAGCGCGCTCGCGCTGGCCGCCGACGCAGCGGGCAAGGCGCTGGCCGAGGCCGGCATCGGCAAGCACGAGGTCGATGGCGTGCTCTCAAGCTCCGCCTTTGCCTCGCCGTTCCACCGCTTCAGCGTGGCTTTCAGCGAATACCTGGGCATCCAGCCAACGTTTTCCAACACGCTGCAGGTCTCCGGCGCCACGGCGGCCACCATGTTCAACATCGCCGCCGCCGCCATTGCCGGCGGCCTGGCCGAGACGGTGCTGGTGGTGGGGGGCGACAGCCTGCTGACCGGTCTGTCCCCCGACCTTGCCCTGCGCTCGATGACCGAAAGCCGGGACCAGCAATACGAAATGCCCTTCGGCATTCCCGTGGCCAACACCTTCGCCATGACCGCGCATCGGCACATGAAAGAGTTCGGCACCACCTCCGAGCAGTTTGCCAAGGTGGCGGTGATCCACCGCGAACACGCACGCCGCACGCCGGGGGCGCAGATGACCGATCCGCTGAGCGTCGATGACGTGCTGAATTCCGGCTGGGTGACAACGCCTTACCACAAGCTCGACTGCTCTCTCATCTCCGACGGCGCAGCAGCCTTCATCGTCACGTCGGCCGAGCGCGCCAGGGCGCTGGGAATTGCCAAGCCCATTTACATCCTCGGCGGCGGCGAATGCTACACGCACGAGCACATCTTCCTGATGCCCTCGCTGACCACCACGGGCGCGGTGCAGTCGAGCGCCAGGGCCTACGCCATGGCGGGCTGCGGGCCGAAGGACATCGACGTGGCCGGGGTCTATGACTGCTTCACCGGCACGGTGATCATGATGCTGGAGGACCTCGGGTTCTGCCCCAAGGGCGAAGGTGGGCGCTTCGTCGAGGACGGGCAGATCACCTACGGCGGAGCCATCCCCTGCAACACCCATGGCGGCCTGCTGTCGTTTGCGCACTCGGGCATGCCGGGCTCGCTGTTTCATTTCTATGAGGTCGTCAACCAGCTGCGCGGAAGCTGCGGTGAACGCCAGGTCGCGGGTGCTGAACTTGGCATGGTGCACAGCCTGGGCGCCGGTTTTGCGACCAACGCCACCACCATCCTGGGAACGGAGGCCACGCTGTGATCAACCCAAAAGACGCCCACCTCAAGCCGCAGCCGATGCCGGATGCGGATTCGGAAATCTATTGGCGCGGCATTCAGGAAGGCGAGCTGCTGCTGCAGCACTGCCTTGCGTGCGGCCACGTGCAGCTCTACCAACAGGCGATCTGCCGTGAGTGCGGTAGCGAGCGCCTTGATCACCGCGCCGCCAGCGGTCGCGCCAAGGTGTATTCGTTCAGCGTGGTCCACCGGGCGCCCGGCCCGGCCTTCAAGCAGGACACGCCCTATGCCGTGCTGCTGGTAGAACTCGAAGAAGGTCCGCGGATGATCAGCGCCTTCGTCGGTCCAGATCCTTCGGTGGTCACCTTCGACATGGCTGTCGAGCTGGTTTGCGAGCCCGTCGGGGGCGGTGTGTCGCTGCCGCGATTCCGGGCGGCCGGACTTCAAGCGTGAAACACGCGTCTTCGCGTGCCATCTGAGGAAATGACCCATCCAAAAGCGACATTTCGCTGGCCCCATTTCGCTGCGTCGTCCTCCCAGGCGGTAGTCGAGGGGGCGCCCCCTGACCTGACCACGGCCACGGTTGCGCGGCGGGCGATTGAGCCCTTGTCAATGCATGATCGGATCGTGGCAATCGTTGCGCCGGTCGGTTATGGCAAGATGCCATTGACACGAGCCATCGGCCCCCAGTGTCTGGCGCATGAACATGGACAGCGTAACTGTGGGCGCGTATGGCCGTTCACGGTGTTCGGGCCGCAGCGCTTCTGTGGCCTGCAGCAGTTCCTCGCTGGTCAGTACGTTGAAGAACTCCACTGCACCGGTCGATCCTGAGCGCGGCGCAAGGCGGCTGCGGCGTTGATGCAAATCGGCTCGCATTTTACGACCCATGGTGGCTAGCCTAAGGAAAGATGGTTTGGATGCTTCGTAACCAACCCTCCTATCGGTCAAGGCAAGGGTCAGCCACCTCTTTGCTTTCAAGCACTTACGCGCGTTTGCGATGACCGGCGCGCCAAGGTAAGTTCTATTCGGATTAACCCTGAATTTTCTTACCATGGTTAAGTTCGGTGCATTGCCTGTTCGGTTCTTGAGCGCCATTCGTTCATGGACCGGCGTATCTGGCCGCAGCGATGGACCTGTGGAAGAACATGCGCACGGGCAAGTTCAGGTGTCCAAGTGTCTGGCCGCGATGTAAGCGAAGGTCATGGCCGGGCCGATCGTGATGCCTGCCCCCGGGTAGGCTCCGCCCATGACGCTGGCCATGTCGTTGCCCACGGCATACAGGCCCTGGATCGGCGTGCCGTCCGTCGCGCGCAGCACGCGCGCGTGCTCATCGGTCTGAAGTCCCTGGAACGTCCCCAGGTCGCTGGGTTCCAGGCGCACCGCGTAAAACGGTCCCCGCTCGATAGGCGCCAGGTTGGGATTGGGCTTGCAGGAGGGATCGCCGCCGAAATGGTTGTAGACGTTGGAGCCCTTGCCGAAATCGAGGTCCTTGCCGTCACGGGCGAACCCGTTGTAGCGCTTCACGGTGCTGTCCAGGGCCGCGGGTTCGATGCCGAGTTGACTCGCCAGCCCGGCCAGGGTGTCGCCCCGGATCAGGTACCCGCGGTCGACGTAGCGCGTGATCGGCATGGGAAAGGGCGGCACCACGCCCATGCCGTAGCGGCGGATCGTGGCGTGGTCGCAGATCAGGAACGCCTCGACGCGGGCATCGTTCGCACAGGCCTTCACCATGGCGGGGACGAAATCGTGGTAAGAGTCCGCTTCGTTCGCGAAGCGCTGGCCCCGGCGGTCCACCGCGATGAAACCGGGCTTGCAGCGATCGATGAAGTGGGGGTATGGCGTGAACGTGCCGTCGCCGTTGGGCAGATTGGACACGGGCGTCCAGGCCGCGGGATTGGAGGCCCCCTTGGAAAACCCCGCACCATGTGCCTGTGCCAGTTGCGCCCCGTCACCGGTGTTGCCGGGTGGGGCCAGGCTGACGTGGTTCTTGCCCTGGGCCACGTGCGGGTAGCGCTCGCGGCGCCACGCGTCGTTGCGGGGGAAGCCGCCGCTGGCCAGGATAACGCCCTTGCGAGCGACCACCTCGACGGTGCGGCCGTCGCGGCGCACCAGGCCGCCGCTCACCCGGCCGTCCTGTTCGATTAGGCGCACCAAGGGTGAGCCCGTCCAGAGCGGCACACCCTTCTCGAACAGCGACAGCGCCAGGCGCGCCACGAGCGCGTTGCCATTGGCGATGGCGGTGCCCCTCGGCCAGCTCAGGCGATCGCGCGCGTAACGAGCGAGCATGCACAGGACGTGAACACCCGAGCGCAGGGAGCGTGTGGCATTGAAGAGGTGAGGGATGTCCGAGCGCGAGACGGACATGCCGCCGAACAGCATCATGGTTGTGATCGGGACCCGCAGTTCCCGAAAGCGCTGGCCCAGCCGGCGGCCATCGAAGGGCTCCGGCAACAGGGAGCGCCCGCCACTCGATGCGCCGGGACGCAGGGGGTGGTAGTCGGCCCAGTTCGGAATCAGCTGGTAGCGCACATGGCTGCGCGCCAGCATGTGGTCCAGCATCCGGGGTGCGTTCTCGACGAACGCGCGGGCCTTGGGTTCATCGAAGAACTCACCAGCTTCTTCCTTCATGTAGGTCAAGGCGTCCTCGGGAGAGTCCTTCAAGCCGGCCTGCCTGGCCAGGCTGTTGCCGGGAATCCAGATCACCCCCGCGGAGTAGGCCGTGGTGCCGCCGAACACCGGCTCTTTTTCCGCCACGATGACATCCAGCCCGCTGTCCGCCGCGGTGAAAGCCGCCGTCAAACCGGCGGCGCCGGAGCCGGCAACCAGCACATCACACTCGATCTTTTCCATGCTTGTGGTCTCGTTGGTCATCAAAGGCCCATCAGTTGGGCAATGATGTTGCGCTGGATCTCGTTGGCCCCGCCGCCCACGGGGCCGATGCGCGAGTCTCGGAAGAAGCGCTGCATGTCGTGCTCCATCATGTAGCCGGCCCCGCCCATGATCTGCATGCCCAGGTTGGCGCAGTCGAAGTCGTTGTCGGTCGACACCACCTTGGCCATCGCGGTCTCGATTCGCGGCTCGACACCGGCATCCAGCATCTCCGCCACGCGGTATGTCATCAGGCGCGTGGTCTCGGCCTTGATGCGCATGTCGGCGAACTTGTGCGCTATCGCTTGGAACTGGGTGATTGGCTGGCCGAACTGCACGCGCTGCGTCGCGTAGTCCTTGGCGTAGTCGATCACGTGCTGCGTGTTGCCGGCGCCGGCCGCAGCCAAGCACAGGCGTTCCATGTTCAAGCACTTCATCAGGCCGCGCCAGCCTTTATTCTCTGCGCCGATGAGGTTCTCCGCTGGCACTTCCACGTTGTCGAAGAAGACCTCGTTGGCGCGGGTGGTGCGGCGGCCCAGGGTGTCGAGCATGCGGATGGTGACGCCCGGCGCGTCGGCCGGGATGAGCAGCATGCTGATGCCCTTGTGCCCAGCGAACTGGGGGTCTCCCGACGGTCCGGTGCGCACCGCTGTGACCAGGTGGTTTGCCACGTGGGCACAGGTGATGTAGAGCTTCTGGCCGTTGACCACGTAGCGCTCGCCACGTCGCTCGGCCTTGGTGGCGATCGCCGCTGCGTCGGATCCCGCGCCTGGTTCGGTCAGCGCGATAGCCATGCGCAGGCGGCCGTCCATGATGCCGGGCAGGTACGTGCGCTTGAGCTGCTCGCTGCCGTGCAGGGCGATGTGCTGGCCGGCGTAAATGACTGCGGTCAGATAGGCCGTGGCCACGCTGGCGTAGTGGTAGGCCATGGCCTCCACCAGCACCGCGAGGTCCTTGTGCGAGCCGCCCGAGCCGCCCTCGGCCTCGCTGAATGGCAGGCTCATCCAACCAGCGTCGGCCAGCGCCTGGTAGGCCTCGAAGGGGAATTCACCCGCGCGGTCGAGTTCGCGGATTTTTTCCACAGGCAGCTTGGCCTGCAGCAGGTCCAGCACCGAGTCGCGAATCATGCATTGCTGCTCGGTGAAGCCGAAGGTGTTCCAGTCTTGTCGCGCCATGGCGGTGTGTCTCCAGTAGTGAAATGGGTTTAGGCGCGGGTGCGCACCAGGGTCGCGAACAGGCCGGACTGAACCACCTCGTCACGCTGATTGAGGATTTCCATGCGGCGCTTCACCACCCCGGCCTGGCCGTTCGAGGTCAGCCGCTTCTCGGTAACGCTCCAGCGCAGGCGGATGCAGTCGCCGAAAAACACCGGGGCCAGGAACCGCCAGTCCTCCATGCCCAGGAAGGCGAGCGCAGTGCCCTGCAACTGCCCGGCCTTGGCCGATAGACCGGTCGCCACCGAGAGCACCAGCAGGCCGTGCGCCACCCGCTGACCGAGGGGCGAGCGCTCGGCGTAGTGGGCGTCGGTGTGCAGGGGGTTGTCATCTCCCGACAGCGCCGCGAAGGCCAGGACGTCGGTTTCGCTGATGGTTTTCTCCGGCGTGACGACGGGAGTGGCCTGCGGGTCGAAATCTTCAAAAAACCATCCCATGGGCATGTCCTTTTTATGTTCTTTGATGAGGGGCTATGTCGGCCGGCGCACGATCAGGGCGTCCACCGCGACAAAGCGATTGCCGCGCGCCATCACGGGGTTGAGGTCGATTTCGTCGACGTCGTTGCACAGGTCCATGCACATGCGCGAGAAACGCGCCACCAGATCGGCCAGGGCATCGAGGTCGACGCCCGGATTGCCGCGATAGCCCTGGAGCAGCGGGTAGACCTTCAGTCGCCGCAGCATCGCGGCCGCCTGCGACGGGTCGACCGGCGCCAGCTCGGTCGCGACGTCGCCAAACATCTCGATCAGCACGCCACCCAGGCCCACCATCACGAGGGGGCCGAAGACTGGGTCGCGCTTCATGCCCAGCACGAGTTCGAAATCCCCCTTCTCCATCGGTTGCAACAAGAAGCGGCCAGGGCCCGCGCCGGGCGCATGTTCGCTCAGGGACGCCAGCATCTGGTGAGCCGCCCGCGATACCTCGTCGGCGCTCGCCAGGCTCACCCGAACCAGGCCCAGCTCGGTCTTGTGCGCGATGCCGGGGGCGTCGTACTTCAGCACGAGAGGAAGCGGCATCCCCCTGGCCTGTTGCTCCACCTCTCGCACGCTGGCCGCCACCCGCTCCTGCACAACGGGCAGGCCGTACAGCGCCACCAGTTGTTTCGCCACCTGCTCGGTGATCACCTGCGGTTGCTGCCGAAGCAAGGCAAGCGCGGGCGATGGCGCGCCGGCTGGCGCCCCCACGGCGTGCGTGGGCCGTGGCGTATCGCGCCAGCGATGCCAGTCCTGCCAGGCTGCCAGCGTGCGAAAGCAGCGTTCGGTGTCGCGGAAGAAGCCGATGCGCTCGTCGCGCATGTAGGTGATCGCGCCCGGGCCTTCCAGCCAGTGGGGCAGCCAGACGATGCACACGGGCTTGCCGGCCTCGCGCGCCAGTGCCGACACCACCGGGCAGCGCTTGTCAGCGATGACCTGTCCCGCCGTGACCTGCGGCAGCACCAGCACACCGTAGTGGTCGTCACGCAACATCGCGCGCGCGCAGGCCTCGAACGCCTCGGGGCTGTTGAGCACCTGGCCGGTGATGTCACACGGGTTGTGCGGCGAGCCGAACTCCGGCACGGTGGCGTCCAGCACCGCTTGCGCCTCGGCATGGGGTTGCGGCAGATCGATGCCATGGTTGGCGCCTGCGTCCGCGCACATGATGGCGGCGCCCCCGGATGTGGCCATCACCGCCACCCCCGGTGCCACCGGGGCCGGCGCCTTGGCGAAGAAGTCCGCCATTTCAGTCAGTTCGGCGAGTGAATGTGCCCGCACGAAGCCGCCGCGCCGCATCGCCGCCTCGAAGGCCTGCGACGAGCCCGCCAGGCTGCCTGTGTGCGATTGCGCCGCCGCCGCCGCGGCTTCGCCCACCGCGGTCTTGTAGACGATCACCGGCTTGCCCCGCTCGCGCGCGGCGTCGGCCAGCGCCTGCAGGCGTTCGGCGTCACCGGCCGCTTCGAACACGCAAGCCACGCTGCGGCAGTCGGGGTCCTGCACCAGGTAGTGGGCCAGGTCCAGGACGTCGACGTCGCAGGAATTGCCTGCCGTCAGCAGGTGCGTGTAGGCCATGCCGTTGTGGGCGCCCTGCAGCAAGGCGTAGCCCAAAGCGCCGGACTGGCTGACCAGGCCCACGCGGCCCGGTGGTTTCGGCAGTTGCGCATACCCCATCTGGAACAGCAGGCCCGCGCCGAGGGCCACGTGGGCGATGCCCAGGCAATTGGGCCCGAGGATGCGAAGGCCGCTGTCGCGCGCGATGTCGGCCATCGCGTCCTGCAAGACGATGCGTTCGGACAGGCCTGTTTCGCTGAAGCCCGAGGCGTAAACGATGGCGCCGCCGGCGCCGGCATCGGCCGCCTCGCGCACCGCATCCAGCGCGGCTTGCCAGGGCAAGGCAATGACGACGCAGTCGGGCGCAGCCGGCAGGGCCTTCAGGCTGGCGTGGCAAGGCCGCCCGGCCAGTTCGTCGTAGCGTGGGTTTACTAGGTGGATGTCGCTCTGATAGTGGGCCAGGTTCTCCAACGTGCGGTTGGAAAATGAGCCGGGTTTGGCGCTGGCGCCGACGATGGCGATGCTGCGCGGAGCAATCAGACGGTGCAGTTCGTGCGGCGCGTACAGGCGCCGTTGGGCAGAAGGCATGGGAGCGTTGGTGTCAAAGGGGGTCGATAAGGCGGGCGGCAAACAACGGGCCGTCCTCGTAAGTCAGCACCGCCAGTTCGACCTCGCGGTCAAGGAGTCGGGCGGTGGGCGTGTCACCCAACAGGCGCGTCGCAATGCGCAGGCCGGCCCGCAGGTCGATGATGCCGACCTGATACGGTGCCTCGGCCCCGAACACCTTGGGGGCCGCATGGATGGTGGTGGCGGAATAGACCACGCCACGCGGTTCGATGGCCCGCCACTGCACGCTGCGGTGCCAGCAGTGAGGGCAGAAAGGCTTGGGGGGAAAGGACAGGCGATCGCAGGCCGTGCAGTGTGTGGCCATGAAGCGGCCCTCGTCGAGCCCGCGCCAAAACGCGCTGGTGAAGCTCGACTGCGCCGGAGGGTAGGGGCGCGTGCCAGCCATCGGCAGGCGCGGCATGGCGGGCATTTGTGCGGCATCGCTCATGCGGCGGCCTCCAGGATGTGCACCAGCGCTGCGTTGTAGTTGCCCAGTTCGCAGGCGGCCATGGCAATGGCGGCGTCTGGCACCTGGCGCGCACCCGCGCGTCGGGTCAGCTGCTCGAACAATTCCAGATAGGAATAAAGGGGCGTGATGAAGGGCGGGTGTCCGCGCGCGATCAGACCACCCGAGGTGCAGATGGGAATGCGCCCACCCAGGGCGGTTTCGCCGGCCGCCGCCTGCGCGGCGCC
This sequence comes from Hydrogenophaga sp. GW456-12-10-14-TSB4, assembly GCF_059424305.1. NCBI lineage: Bacteria > Pseudomonadati > Pseudomonadota > Betaproteobacteria > Burkholderiales > Comamonadaceae > Hydrogenophaga > Hydrogenophaga sp. GW456-12-10-14-TSB4. The sequence continues at coordinate 161,212 of NZ_JBWKZH010000001.1, forward strand.
GCGCCCGCGCGGCGTCAGGCCCAGGGCTTCGCTGACAAGGACCTCCACGATGGTGCAGGGCGCATACAACTCCGCGACGTCGATGTCGTCGGCCTGAAGGCCTGCAGCTCGATAGGCCTGGCCGCCGGCGCGCACCGCCGCGTTGAAGGCAATCATGTCGGTCGGCACTTCGGATATCTGGTGAGCGCCTTCGTGATGAAAGCCGCGTCCGATCACGCGTGCGTACGGCTTGCCCAGCGCGCGCGCCACCTCTTCGCTGGCCAGCACGATGCAGGCGGCGCCGTCGGACCGGGGCGGCACCTCGTACAGTCCGAAGGGTTCGACGATGGGGCGCTGTGCGAGCACCTCCTCCAGCGTCACCAACTCCTGGTACTGGGCCAGTGGGTTCAGCGCCGCGTGGCGGCGATTCTTCACCGTCACGCTGGCGATCTCGGCCCGCGTGGCGCCGGTTTCGTGCATGTAGCGCATCGCGTCCATCGCGTACCACGAGATCGGCGTGAAGCCGAATGGCGTGTGGAAGGCGACGTCGCCAGTGGCGCGCATCGAGCGGTTCATGTGCTCAGCGCTGCCGATGGCGGTCTCGAAGTTCACGCCGAGTGCCAGCGCCACGTCCGCGCGCCCGGTCTCGATCATCTGCGCCGCCTGGTCGAACGCGAGTCCCCCGGTCATGCCGTTGCCCACCACCTCCATCACCACGCCATTGCTCGGCAGGCGCAGGTAGTTGGCCATAAAGGTGCCGAAGTAGAGCTGCTGGGTGTAGGGCCGCGGGTGGCACAGCACCATGGCGTCGATGGACTCCTTGCTCACGCCCGCCTGGCCGACGGCCTCAAGCACGCAGGCGGCCAGGACCTCATGTTCCAGCACCTGGAGGTCGAGGCCGGGTGCGGTCTGCACCCGACCACAGGGGATGCCGGCGGCGCCGACGATGGTCACTTGCCTGCTCATCAGATTTCCGCGTCTCTCAGGGTTGCTTGAGCAGGCCGGCTCGCTCGACGAAGCGGCGCTCCTGCTGGTACGCCTCAACGGTCCATTTCGTGTATTGCTCGGTCGAGCGATACCAGGGGACCTGATACAGGTTATCGAGGAGGGCCTTGTTGTCCGGCGTCTCCATCGCGGTCTTGAAGGCGTCGTGCAGCCGCTTGACCACTGCACCCGGCATATTGCGCGGTCCCACCAAGCCGTAGGGCGATGAATAGATGATGTCGTAGCCCAGCTCTTTCGAGGTGGGCACATCGGGCAGGCGGGACAGGCGCTCCGCGTCGAAGATGTTGAGGATCCGCACCTTGCGCGCCTCGGCCTGGGTGATCACGCTGCCGACGTTGTTGAGCGTGACCATCACATGGCCGCCCAGCATGGCCGTGGTGGTTTCGCCACCGCCCTTGAATGGCACGTGCACCGCCTGAAAGCCCGCCTGGTGAGCCAGCGCTTCCATCAGCAGATGCAAGGATGAGCCCTGACCGGGGGTGCCATAGGTAAGCTGCCCCGGGTTTGCCTTGGCCCAGACGATCATGTCCTTCAAGGACTTGAGCGGCGAGTCGTCCCGCACGGCAATCGCGAAGGTGTAGCCGCCCAGGCCGATGATCCAGGTGAATTCGTTGAGCGGGTTCCAGTCCACTGGCTGCATGTGCGGCTGGCGCAGCAGGGACACCGTGCTGGCGGCGACGGTGTAGCCGTCGGGCTTTGCTAGGCGGGCCATCTGGACGGGGCCGATGGTGCCGTTGCCGCCAGGCTTGTTCTCGATGACGATGGATTGCCCCAGGCTACGGGACGCCAGCTCGGCCAACTTGCGGTACTGCGCATCCGTGGGGCCGGCGCTGTACGGCACGACGAGCGTGATCGGGCGAGTGGGGAACTCCTGGGCCATTGACGAACCTGCGGCCGTCAGCAGCAGAGATGCAACGCAAATGTGTCTGCGCAAGGGATTCATATCGTCTCCTTTTGTCGTGGTGGATAGCTCCCTCCTGTTGCGAATGCGCCAAGCAGGGGCAGATGACAGGGGTGTATGTGCAAAGTCTGTGCCATCAGTCTGGCATCCCCAAAATCGCCTTCTCGGCTAAAATACGTCCTCAATGACGACACTGGTATGTCCCGTATGAATGCATCAATGAATAGCGTCTCTCATGAAGACATTGCAAGCGCAAGGGAGTCCGTGGGCATCTGGATGCGCGATCTGGAAACCGGCCAGGAGCAATTGCATGGCACCGCGTGCTTGGCATCCATCCGCCGGCAGGTTCTCCCCGAGCTGGAAAAGTGGCTGCAGCGCGGCCTTGACGCGGGCCTGTTCGCCACCGAAGGCGCCACCCCATTGATCGTCGTGGTCTGGCTGGTGGACTCTGCTCAGGTAATGCTCATCAAGCCCGCGGGAGAAGATGACGCATTGATGCGTTTCATAGCCACAGTGCCGTTCGCAGCACCGGTCCTGAACCATATTCTGACCAGCCCGCACGACGCCATCTCGGTCGTCGATTGTGGCGGCATCATGCGCTACATCAGCCCGACACACGAGCGCTGGCTGGGCCTGCGCTCGGGTGAGGCAGTTGGCCGGCCCGCGCACCAGATCATTCCCAACTCGCGCATGGCGGAAGTTGCCGCTTCCGGCGTCGCGGAGATCGGACAACCTTATTCCGCGGACGGCGTGGCCACCCGCATCGTCAGCCGGATCCCGATCCGGGTCGGAGGAGCGGTCGTGGGTGTCGTGGGACGGACCTTGTTCAAGGGGCCCGAGGTCGTGCAGCGCATGTACCGTGAGGTATCGCGCCTGCAGAACGAAGTCACGCGCTACCAGCGAACCCTGGGCGTGATGGCGCCCGAACCGGAGTCACTGGGCCGGCTCGTCGGGAACAGCGCACCGATGCTCGACCTGAAGAAGGAAATCCGGGTCGTCGCCGAACTCGACGTTCCCGTGCTGATCCTTGGCGAGAGCGGTGTCGGCAAAGAGCTGGTGGCGCAGGCCTTGCATGACTTGAGCCCCCGTCGGAAACAGCAGATGGTCTCGCTGAACCTTGCCGCCTTGCCGGCGAGCCTGCTGGAAGCGGAACTGTTCGGCTACGCGCCAGGCAGTTTCACGGGCAGCCACAAACAGGGGCGTATCGGGAAATTCGAACTCGCCGACAAGAGCACCGTGTTCCTGGACGAGATCGGCGACATTTCTGCAGACATCCAGGTGAAGCTGCTGCGGGTGCTCGAGGACTACACAGTCGAGCGGCTGGGTGAGCACCGCTCCCGCAAGGTCGACTTCCGGCTGGTGGCCGCCACCCACCGGAAAATGGACGACCTCGTCGCTTTGGGACAGTTCCGCCTCGATCTGTTCTACCGCCTTGCCGGCGTGACGCTGCACGTTCCCGGTCTGTCCGAGCGGCTGGAAGACATTCCGGAACTCCTGACCCACTTTATTCAGCAGTTCTGCGCTCGCAATCGCTGGGAAGTGCCAGAAGTCCACCCCGAAGTTGCCCCGTTTCTGGCCCAGCAAGCCTGGCCCGGCAACGTGCGCCAGCTGCGCCAGCGCATTGAGGAGGCCCTGGTCTTCTCGGCGCGGCAGACGCTGGAGCGCCGCCATTTCGAACGCCATGGCGCCAGCCGGCAGCCGCGCGTTCATGCCCCAGCGCTGGCCATGGCGGTGCCTTTGGAGAACCCACTGACCATGACGCAGCACATGCAAAAAGCGGTACGCGAGGCGGTAGAGGCTCACGGTGGCAACAAGCAACGAGCGGCCAGGGCACTCGGCATTTCCCGCTCCCATCTTTACCGACTGCTGGGTGGTTGAGGAAGACCTCAATGCACCGAACTTGAGCCAAGTCGACTAGAATCGATGGAGACAAATGCTTGATTTATTTGATTATTTCTTCAATTTCTCCGAACAAGGCAGATGGCCACGGCAAGAAAATTCAAGGTTAACCCTAGATTTGCTCTTATATGGACGCCTCCCAAGTTGCAAGCGCTTTGTGTGTTGGCCGTATTGGCGGGCTGCATTCTTATATCCGGCCTGTTGACGCAGGCGTTGTTGCCCGCTGGCCCTGATGGGATTCGCTGAGAGGTGCCTTGATCTTCGGATCGAGCTTCGAGAGCTCCGGAGCAAATTCAGGCCCTACCTCTCCCGGTCCAACCTATTCAGCCATCACACATCTTCGCGCTGCCAAACCTCAGGTTCCTTGAGTCGCTACGCAGGTCACGCTGCTGATTGCTGGATCTCTGGTTTGTAGTTCCTGCTGTGGGCAAGCATGGCCCAGATCGTTCGTGCGATCTTGTTCGCCAAAGCAACCACAGCGACGTTCCATGGCCTATCCCGCATCAGGCGTTCAAGCCAAGGCGAATGCTCCTTCTGGCGCGCCATGACCGCCCTGGAACAGTGAATCAACATGGTCCGGAGATATGAGTTCCCCTGTTTACTCATGCCAAGGATGCGCACACGACCGCCCGTGCCAGTGTGCCGAGGCACCACTCCCAGCCAGGCAGCAAACTCTCGGCCAGAGCTGAACTCCTTGGCATCACCCACCGAGGCAACGATCGAGGTCGCGGTCAGCAACCCTACCCCAGGAATCTGCAACAAACGCTCGCAGCGCTCGTCCGATCGCTTGAACGCTTCCAACTTGCGCTCGATCGCATCCACCCGTTCTGAGAGCTGCAGGATCAACTGGTACTGGTCCCGCATCGCTTCAATCGCCATGGCGGGGATCTTGTCCTCCAGGCTGGCGAATGCCTCCGGCAGACGTTTCACGCACCAATGCCGGCCCTCCGGAAGAGCGAATCCCAGCTCGTAGAACACGGCTCGGAGCTGGTGTAGCTGGGCAGTCCTGGCCTTGACCAAGCCGTCCCGCATGGTGTGCAGCGCCAAGATCGCCTGCTGGGCTTCGGTCTTGACCGGCACGAAGCGCATTTCGGGACGCTGCGCTGCCTCCCATATCGCCCGAGCATCGGCCGCATCGTTCTTGTTGCCCTTGACGAACGGCTTGACAAACTTCGTCGCAATGAGTCGCACCTCATGGCCAAGTGCGCGCAACTGGCGCGCCCAGTGATGGGAGCTCCCGCACGCCTCCATCGCAACAACGCAGGGCTGCCGATTGGAGAAGAACGGCACCATCTCTGCTCGCTTGAGCTTCAGCTTGGTGATCTCCCCTGTGTCGGGATCAACCGAATGCAATTGAAAGAAGCGTTTGGCAATATCCAGTCCGATCACAGCGAGCATGGCGGTCTCCTTGGTAGGTGGATGGGACCTCCATCGTGACCGAAAAAGACTCAGGAGGCGTCCATGCCATCCTCGCTGAACTCGCGGCGCGCATCCGCTGCGATTATTTTGCCGCCAGTGCGCGGCACGCTGCCCTCACCCGCCGCCGATCTTGACGTTGCCGCGCTTGATCGGCGTGCCGCTGTCCATGGGCGGCACTTCACAACGCGCCATGCTCGATACCTTCTTCGGTTCGCTCGATTGGCGCTGGGGGGGGTGCGGGCCTGAGGTGCCCGAGCGTCAGATGCCGTTCGAGGCCCTGGACAAGCTGGGCCCTGCCTATCTGCTGGTGCTGGACCGTGGCTACCCGGCGGCGTGCCTGCAGCAGCGCGGCATTCGCTTTTGCACCCGTGGGACAAGGTCAATGGCTTCAAGGCCGTGCGGGACTTCGTGAGAAGCGGGCTGGACCAGGCAACCGTGACCTTGAGGCCTCCCTTCGCGCCGCGATGCGCTGGACTATGGCTGTACGCCCGTTCCCGTCACGGTGCGGCTGGTGCGCCAAGTCACCCCCGAGGGCCAGGTTCGGGTGCTGCTGACCACCCTGCCCGCCGACGCCGTTGCCTGCAACGTGTTCGCCGACCTGTATCACCAGCGCTGGGGTGTGGAGGAGACGTCAAAAGCAAGGCTTAACGGGCTAAGGAAGGTCTGCAAAACACCCGCTGCAGCGTGAGCTGAGACGATGAATTTCGGATGACGATATTGAAGTCGGGTTCGGATGGTTTGCAAAGACGGATTTCGACCTTCTGCGGCCGTTTTGACCTGGCTCGCAGGGCATCGCCCGGGCTGCAGGCGCACTCACCCCTGCAACCTCAAGATCTGCCTGCGCACCATCCACAGATTGCTTAGCGCAAACAGCATCGTGAGGCGCGCTGTGTTCTTGGCCAAGCCCCGGTAGCGCACCTTGGCATGACCGAACTGCTGCTTGATCACGCGAAACGGGTGTTCCACCTTCGCCCGGATGCGCGCCTTGGTCTGCTCCAGTTTGTCCATGATCTCGCCCATGGGCGTGCTCTTGTCGAGCACCTTGCGCTTGCCCGGGCGCATGGCCACGTGCCAGTTCGCATTGATGCCCTGCGTTTCTTCGCGCTTGGCCACACCCTGGTAGCCCGCATCGGCGAACACGTCCGTCTCTTCTCCATGCACCAGCGCGCCGGCCTGTGTCACGTCGTTGACGTTGGCCGCCGTGCCCACCACGCTGTGCACCAGGCCCGAGTCGGCATCCACGCCAATGTGTGCCTTCATGCCGAAGTGCCATTGGTTGCCCTTCTTGGTCTGGTGCATCTCGGGGTCGCGCTCTCCCGTGCTGTTCTTGGTCGAACTGGGCGCGGCAATGATGGTGGCGTCCACCACGGTGCCGGTCTTGAGCAACAGGCCTTGATGGGCCAGTCCGGCATTGATGGTAGCCAGCACCTGAGGGGCGAGTTGGTGTTTCTCCAGCAGGTGGCGAAAGCGCAGGATGGTGCTCTCGTCGGGCAAGCGCGCGGCGCCGTCCAGGCCCACAAAGCGACGGTACAAGGGGCGCTCGTGCAGCTCTGCTTCCATCGCCGGATCGCTCAGGTTCCACCACAGCTGCAGGCAGTGGATGCGCAGCATGGTCTCGACCGCAAAAGGCGGGCGTCCACCCAGCGCCTGGTGTGCTCCACGGGCGTGTGGCTGGATGAGCGCAACCAAGGCCTGCCACGGCACAATCTTGTTCATCTCTACGCAGCGCTGTCGTCGCTCTGCGTAACGGCGTTGGCGGGCGATTGCGCATTGGCTTTGTAGGCTCCGCCACCTATGCGATGCTGCCACGCGTACTGCCGCTTTTTCGCGAGCGCTACCCGAATGTGGTGCTCGACTTGCGCGAAGGCACGACCACACAGATACTTCGCGACCTGGAGGCTGGTGCGCTGGACCTAGGGCTCGTTCGATACCCCGTGGCAGAAGCCACACCGATCGAAATCAGACCGGTGGAATGGGACAGGCTGGTGGTCGCCTTGCCGATGCACCATCCGCTGACCCGGCGCAAACGCGTGGCGCTATCGGACTTGGCCAATGAAGCTTTCATCATGTACTCAGCGTCGAGCGCGGTAAACCTTAGAGCACAGGTGATGCTGGTCTGCCAGACCGCTGGCTTTACTCCCCGGGTCACGCAGGAAGCCGTGCAGGTTCAGACGTTGGTCAGTCTTGTGGAAAGCGGCATCGGGGTGGCATTGGTCCCTGCAGCATGCAGCACAGGTTCCACCAGGCGAGTGGAGTTTCGCGATGTGTCGTCAGAAGCATCGCTCGCGGTAGCGCTCGGCGTGGCAATGCAGCCGAGCGCCGACGGTAGCGCTGCACAGCGTTTCCGGCAGATGTTGGAAGAGAACCCTCCTCAAAACGGTGACACTGTTCTTTTGCGTCGCCGAAAGCCAGTTCCGCGCGGATCACTTTGACGCTCTCGGTGGCGCTGGCGCCGTCGCTCCCGGTGAAGGCGTGGCCCAGGCCAGTGAGCGCAGCCAGGCGCTCGGACAGTTCAACCGCCGGCCCGTGGGTGAAACCAGCCAGCATCACGTGGTCGAGCGTGTGCAACTGATCGATCAGCGCGGTGCGGATGGCGGGGTGGTTGTGCCCGAACAGGTTGACCCACCAGGAGCTGATCGCATTCAGATGGCACCAGCCTCCGTGGTCGCGCAGCCACACGCCTGGGCCCGCGCCACGGGAATCAGCGGCAGCGCAGCACCCTCGGACGCGTGCAGCTTCATCTGGGTGCAGGGGTGCCAAACCCCAGCCGGGCTGCGCTAGCGCCAGGCGTCGTTGGCCGACACAGGTAGCATCAAAGCTCGGCGCCTAGGGGCAGGATGACCGGATCGCCGGACTGCGGACCGGCGGGCTCGCTGCGGGTCTCGACGATGCGGTTGGCGGCGTCGGGGAACACCAGCTTCGGCACGGCCTCGTCGAGCTTGTCCTCGTGAACCATGCCAAAGGCCGCGATGATCACCAGGTCGCCCACACTGGCGCGCCGGGCGGCCGAGCCGTTGAGCGAAATGATGCCGCTGCCGCGCGGCGACTTGATGGCGTAGGTGATGAAACGTTCGCCGTTGTTGACGTTCCAGATGTGCACCTGTTCGTTGGGGCGGATGTTGCTCGCCTCAAGCAGGTCTTCGTCGATGCCGCAGGACCCTTCGTAGTGCAGCTCGCAGTGGGTGACGGTGGCGCGGTGGATTTTGGATTTCAGCAGGGTGCGAAACATGGTCGTGGTCCTCAGGCGCCCATAGTGTGGCGCGCATGCAGGCCCAGGCGCTGCATCAGCGCCCGGTCGCGTTCGATGTCGGGGTTGCCGGTGGTCAGCAGCTTCTCGCCATAAAAGATGGAGTTGGCGCCGGCCGCAAAACACAGGGCCTGCACCGCATCGCTCATCTGCTGGCGCCCGGCCGACAGGCGCACCCGGGCCCGCGGCATGGTGATGCGGGCGACCGCGATCATGCGCACGAACTCCAGCGGGTCCAGTTCGGCCTGATCGGCCAGCGGCGTGCCTTCGACCTTGACCAGGTTGTTGATCGGCACCGATTCGGGGTAATCGGGCGCCAGGTTGGCCAGCTGGGCGATCAGCGCCGCACGCTGCACCCGCGTCTCGCCCATGCCCACGATCCCGCCACTGCAGACCCGGACGCCCGCCCCGCGCACGCGTTGCAGGGTGTCGAGCCGGTCCTGGTAATCGCGCGTGGTGATGATGTCGCCGTAAAAGTCGGGGGCGCTGTCCAGGTTGTGGTTGTAGTAGTCGAGCCCGGCGTCGCGCAGGGTTTCGGCGTGGCCCTCGTTGAGCATGCCCAGGGTGGCGCAGGCCTCCAGGCCCACGTCCTTGACCGCGCGCACCAGCTCGGCCACGGCTTGCACGTCGCGGTCCTTGGGCGCGCGCCAGGCCGCGCCCATGCAGAAGCGTGTGGCGCCGGCCGCCTTGGCGCGCACGGCCGCGTCGCGCACCTCTTCCACCGCCATGAGCTTGCTGGCCGCTACGCCGGTGTCGTAGTGCACCGACTGCGGGCAGTAGCCACAGTCTTCCGGGCAGCCACCGGTCTTGATCGACAGCAGCGTGGCAAGCTCGACCTCGGTCGGGTCGAAGTGCTCGCGGTGAACGGTCTGCGCGCGAAACAGAAGCTCGGTAAACGGCTGATCGAACAGCGCCACTACGGCTTCGGTCGACCAGGCTCCCACGCTCGATGCCTCGGCAGTCTGCGAAGGTGATTGCACCCAGTGAATGGGTTCTTCTCTCAGGATCGTGTCATTCATCGCGCAATACTCCAGTGGTGTCCAGCAAAATTCAATCGATAGATCGACGCGGGCGCATCGTGCCTGCAAGGCCAGCCACAGCGCTTCAGGCGCCTTGCGGCCTGATGTGCTGGGTGGCCTCGTCTTCGACCCGCTGCCAGATCTCGACCGCCATCGGGTTCTTGCTCTCTTCCAGGATGTGCCCCACCAGCCCGATGGCACGCGCCAGGACGCCGATGCCGCGCACGATTTTCCATGGCAGCCCGAGTTCGCAGCTGATGGCGCCGATGGCGCCGGTCGCGTTGACGGGAAGCGACTTGCCAGCGGCGCGTTCGGCCTCGTCGCAGATCAGTTGTTCCAGGCGGATGTAGTCGCCGGAAAAGCCGTTGTCTTTGGCGATCTGGAACAGGCGCGGGGCACGCGGATCGACCGGCTTGTGCAGCGGATGGCCGAGCCCCGGAATGATCTGGCCACGCTCTCGGTAGGCCGCCACGGTTTCGCGCGCAATGCGCTCCAGATCGGCGTCGCGTGTGCCCGGCGGCAGCGCCTCGTACAGCATTTTGGCGGTGCCTTCGGTGCTGCCGACGAACACGCTGCCCAGGCCGCACAATCCGGCCGCCACCGCCGCCTGCAGCGATTCGGGCGCACCGGCGTAAGTCAGTCGCGCGACCAGCGCACTCGGCGTGATGCCGTGTTCGACCAGCGTCACCGCGATCGCGTTGAATACGTTGGACTCCTGCGGCGTCGGCATGCGCCCGACGATCTGCAGGAAGGCCATATCACCCAGGTTGAGATGGCCAAGAATTTCGTCGGGCAGGCTTTTGCCGTGCACCTCGATGCGGTCGGGGGTACTCCACGCAATGTCGGAGCGGATGGGTTTGTTCTTGCGGGTCATGAGAAATTCCAGTCGGTTTGGGGTGGGCTTAAAAAATCAGGCGCTCAGACCCGCGTCGCGCAGCACGGCTTGTGCACGCTGGTACACCGGCAGATCGACCATCTGGCTGTCAACCGCCACAGCGGAACCACCCGCCGTTTCAAATGCTTTGCAGACGCGGCGCGCCCAGTCAAGCCGTTCGGGGGTCGGCGTGAACACCGCCTGGACGATGGCAAGCTGCTTCGGGTGGATGCACAGCTTGGCACCAAAGCCGAGTCGACGTGAGCGTTCAGTGTCCGCCTGCAAGCGTTGCAGGTCCTCGATCGCGGTGCTGACACCATCAACTGGCGCGGCCAGCCCGGCCAGCCGCGAGGCCAGCACCACTTGTGAGCGGAAAGCCAGCAGCTCTGACTCCGCGCCATCGGGCGCACAGTCAATGCCCAGATCGAGCGCCAGATCGACGCTGCCAAAAGCCAGGCGGATCACGCCCGGCACGCTCGCAATGCTGTGGATTTCCCTAAGTCCGCGCGCCGACTCGATGATCGGCAACACGTCCTTATAGGTGATCTCGACCACGGTGCACACGGCATCGATACCCTCGGCCTTGGGCAGCATCACCGCCGCCACACCAGGATGGCGACACAGTTCGAGATCGTCTTCAAACCAGGGCGTGCCAGCGGCATTGATGCGCACAACCAGCGGTGCCGACGCATCAAGCGCCGCCGCCAACGCGTCGCGTGCGCTCGCCTTCGCCTCGGGGGCAACCGCGTCTTCCAGATCAACAATCACCGCGTCGGCGCCGCTGGCGCGCGCCTTGGCAAAACGCTCAGGCCTGTCTGCGGGCACAAAAAGATAGGCACGCGGCAGGACATGGAGGCCGGGGGTGCTGGTCGCCATGCTCATGCCGCCAACCAGCGCTCGATGTGCGGCGCCTCGGCGACCGCCCAGACGCGCGCGATCAGTGCCTCCACCTCTGCAGGCGTGGCCCCCTTGCCGTAGGCCGCCAGGCGCTGCGCCTTGTCTTCCAGCTCGGCACGTGTCAGGGTGTTGCCAGGGTCGCCTTTGGGCTCATCGACCCGCGCGCCAAAGGTGTGGCCATCGCGCGTGCTCACCGTTACCTTGCCGATCCAGCGCTGCGGGTAGGCCTTATCGACCTCGGCGTCGAGCTGCATCGTCACGCGGTCGCGCAAGGCGGCCACGCGCGGCGCGAGGTAATGCGCTTCAAATTCATTCAGCCCGGCAAAGCCGTATTCGGCGGCCAGCGCCAGCACCGTGCCCATTGAGAATTTGGCCTGGTGCACGGTGGCGGGCACGGTGACGCGGCCCAGCACGTCGATGGCGCCCTGGTGCACATGGGTGGTCACCGCGGCAATATCGTCGGCCTTGAGCCCATGCGTCTGCATCAGCGCCAGCAGCGCGTCGGCGCTGGGGTGGGTGTGGCGGCACGAGGCGTGGTATTTGAACGAGGTTTCCGCCGTGGCCCAGCGCTGGCCCAGGCGGTCGGTCAGGCGCGCCGGATCGGCGTCGTTCGACATGCCCGCAGCCATGCCTTGCGCGCCTTCCAGAATCTGGCGCGCGCCGGTCAGCCCCTCGCGCGCCAAGTAGGCGCAAGCCAAGCCGCTGGACGCCGCATGCGCGGTGTGCAGTTGCTTGGAGTCGGCGGCGTCGCGCAAAAACTCCCACAGCCCGGCGGCTTGTGTGCCGGCGCTGCCGAAGGCATGCAGCATGGTGGTCGCATCGAGCTTGAGCAGCCGTCCGGCCGCCGCAGCGGCGGCCAGCGTGCCGGCGGTGGCCGTGGTGTGAAAGATGCGGTAGTGCGAGCGGCCCAGGAACTCGCCCACCCGAATGCCGACTTCATAGCCCGCCACTACGGCGGCCAGGAACTCGCGGCCGCTGGCACCGATGTCCTGCGCGATGGCCAGCGCCGCCGGGAACACGACGGCTGCGGGATGAAACACCGAGCCGTTGTGGACGTCATCCTGCTCGGCGAAATGCGAGGCGGCCGCGTTGACCATCGCAGCGAAATGGGGCGAGGTGGTGCGGCGCGAGATCAGCACCTCGGCGCGGCCGGAGGCCGGCCCCATGGTGCGGGCATAGGCTTCGATGGCCTCGACCGGCCGGGCGCCCTTGCCCGCCAACGCGGAGGCGTACCAGTCGAGGAACAGGTCTTCGGTTCGGCGCAGCACCGGCGCCGGAATGGTGTCGAATGACAGATCGGCGGCAAAGGCAGCCAGCGTCGCGCTCGGGTTCGTATCTGGGGTCATGGCATCGATCTCGCAGTCAGATGGCTTGGTCTGCACGCAGCCGGGCGATGTCAGTCTCGCCGTAGCCGAGCTCGGTCAGGATGGCTTCGGTGTGCTGACCCAGCGCAGGCACCGGCCCCATGGGCGGCGGCGGCTCGCTGCCCTGGACGTGGTGCGGCGGGTACAGCGCCGGCAGCGTGCCGCCTGGCGAACCGATCTCGGTCCAGCGCCCACGCGCCGCGAGTTGCGGGTGCTTCCACAGGTCGGCCATCTCGTTGAGCTGGCCGTTGGCGATTTGCGCCGCATCCAGCCGCGCCACCAGTTGCGCCGCGGTCAGAGTGGCGCAGACACCTTCGATGATGCCGCGCAGTTTCTCGCGCTGGGCCAGCCGGTTGGCGTTGCCCAGGTACTGTGCGGTCAGCTCGGGCAATTGCAACACCTGGTTGCAGAAGGTGGCCCATTCGCGGTCGTGCTGCACCGCCAGCACCACCTGCTTGCCGTCGCCGCAGGTAAAAGGGCCGTAGGGGTATATGGCGGCGTGCGAGGCGCCGGCACGCAGCGGCGGCGGCTGGCCATCCAGCGTGTAGTAGAGCGGGAAGCCCATCCATTCGGACATGGCTTCGAGCATGGAGATTTCGAGCCGCTGGCCACGCCCCGTGCGCCCGCGCTCCAGCAAAGCGGCCAGCACGCTGCTGTAGGCGTACATGCCAGCGGCGATGTCGGCAATCGACAGCCCGGCCTTGGATGGCGTCTCCGGCGTGCCGGTCACCGACACAAAACCGGCTTCGCTCTGGATCAGCAGGTCATAGGCTTTTTTCGCGGTGTAGGGGCCGCCGTCGCCGTAGCCCGAGATGTCGCACACCACGATGCGCGGGTTGACCGGCGCCAGGCTGGCATGGTCCAGTCCCATGCGCGCGGCAGCACCGGGCGCCAGATTCTGCACCAGCACGTCGGCGCGCTCCACCAGCTTTTGCAGTACGGCGCGTGCGGCCGGGTGTTTGAGGTCGAGCGTCAGGCTTTCCTTGGAGCGGTTGCACCAGACGAAGTGGGAAGCCGAGCCGTGGGCCCGGCTGTCGTAGGCGCGGGCGAAGTCGCCCTCGCCCGGACGCTCGACCTTGATGACGCGCGCGCCGAGATCGGCCAACTGGCGGGTGCAGAACGGCGCGGCAATCGCGTGCTCCAGCGTGACAATCAGCATTCCTTCCAATGGACGCATGGCAATTTCTTTCAGAATGAGCGCGGCAACTCGAGCACATGCTCGGCCACGTAACTCAGAATCAGGTTGGTGGAGATCGGCGCCACTTGGTACAGCCGGGTTTCGCGGAACTTGCGCTCGATGTCGTATTCGCAGGCAAAGCCAAAGCCGCCATGGGTCTGAATGGCGGTGTTGGCCGCCTCCCAGGAGGCTTTGGCGGCCAGGTACTTGGCCATATTGGCCTCTGCGCCACACGGTTGGTGGGCGTCAAACAGCTCGCAGGCACGCCAGCGCATCAGGTCAGCGGCTTCGGTCTCGATGTGGGCCTCGGCCAAGGGAAACTGCACGCCCTGGTTCTGCCCAATCGGGCGGTCAAACACGCGGCGCTCGCGGGCATAGCGGGCGCTGCGCTCGACGAACCAGCGGGCGTCGCCAATGCACTCGGCGGCAATCAGCGTGCGCTCGGCGTTCAGGCCGTCCAGGATGTACTTGAAACCTTTGCCCTCCTCGCCGATCAGGTTCTCGGCCGGGATTTCGAGGTTGTCGAAGAACAGCTCATTGGTCTCGTGGTTGACCATGTTGCGGATCGGGTTCACAGTCATGCCCTGGCCAATGGCCTGGTGCAGGTCAACGATAAAGATCGACATGCCCTCTGACTTGCGCTTCACATCCTTGAGCGGGGTGGTGCGTGCCAGCAAAATCATCAGATCGGAGTGCTGAATCCGCGAGATCCAGACCTTCTGGCCATTGACCACATAGCGGTCGCCCTGCTTGACTGCGGTGGTCTTGATCTTGGTGGTGTCGGTGCCTGTGGTTGGCTCGGTCACGCCCATGGACTGCAGGCGCAGATCGCCGCTCGCGATTTTTGGCAGGTAGCGGCGCTTTTGCTCGTCCGAGCCATGGCGCAGCAAGGTGCCCATGTTGTACATCTGGCCGTGACAGGCGCCGGCATTGCCGCCGCAGCGGTTGACCTCTTCCATCACCACCGAGGCTTCGGCCAGACCCAAGCCAGCTCCGCCGTACTCCTGCGGAATCATCACCGCCAGCCAGCCGGCCCTGGTCAGCGCGTCCACACACGCCTCGGGGTAAGCACGGGCATCGTCAATCTTGCGAAAGTACTCGTCAGGGAAGCGTTTGAAAAGATCGCGCAGCGCGGCACGCAACTCGGGGTAACGTTCTTGGTTCATCATTTTCAGTCTCTAAAAGTTCCCCGCCGAGCCGCGCAGGATAAAGGTTACCGGTTAGCGGAATTTGCTGAAGTCGGGCTTGCGTTTCTCAAGAAAGGCGCTGGCCCCTTCCTGCTGCTCGCCGGTACTGAAATAGTTAGGTGCCACTTCCTGGATCAGGTCGTTCATGTCCTTGCCCATGATCGGAGCCATGTGGTGGTAGAACGAACGCTTGACAATCTTCAGGCAGGTCGGCGACAGCGACAGCAATTCGTCGCAGTACTTCTGCACCTCTTCGTCGAGTTGGGCCATGGGCACCACCGAGTTGGCCAGACCCCAGTCGAACGCCTGCTTCGCGCTGTAGCGGCGGCACAGCATCCACAGTTCGCGCGCCCGCTTGTGGCCAAGCACATTGGCCGCGTGCGAGACGATGTAACCACCGGCCGGTGAGCCGACGCGTGGCCCGTTCTGACCAAAGATCGCATGCTCGGCGGCAATCGTGAAGTCACAAAAGTAGGCAATGTGGTGACCGGCACCAATGGCATAGCCGTTGACGCGCGCGATCACCGGCTTGGGACATTCGGCGATCTGGCGGTTGAAGTTGAATTCCAGGTCCTGCAGGCTGCTCTTGCCACCTTCGCCCTTTTCCCAGTTGACATCACCGCCGACACAAAAGGCGCGCTCGCCAGCACCGGTCAGCACGATCACGCCGACCTTCGGATCGTCGCCGGCCTGGGCCAGCAGTCGCTCCATGTCCTTGATGGTGTCACCAGTGAAAGCGTTGAGCGTCTTGGGCCGATTGATGGTGATGGTGGCAACGTAATTTTTGACGTCGTAAATGACTTCCTGATCGCTCATGGTGTTTCTTCGTGATATTGGTTGGGAGAAACTATCGGGTCTGCGTGGCACGCACGCGCGCAAACTCAAGAAACCAGTCAAGCCTGGCGGGGTTGGCCAGCGCATCGCGGTTGACCACTTTGTCGATGGGCTGGCCGAGCAGCAGCTTCTTGATCGGCAGTTCGAGCTTCTTGCCGGTGAGCGTGCGCGGCACCTCGGCCACGGGAAACACCTCGTCCGGCACATGGCGCGGCGACGCGGCCGCGCGGATGGCGCTCTTGATGCGCCCGATCAGCGGCGCGTCCAGCGCCACGCCCTGGCGCAGCACGACGAACATCGGCATATAGCTTTCGCGCCCCAGAAACTCAAGATCGACCACCAAACTGTCGAGCACTTCGGGCAGCGCCTCGACCACGCTGTAGATATCGCTCGTGCCCATGCGCACGCCGTGGCGGTTGATGGTGGTGTCGCTGCGGCCGTAGATGATTGCGCCGCCGCGCGGTGTGATGCGAAGCCAGTCGCCATGCCGCCAGACGCCGGGGTACATGTCGAAATAACTGTCCAGATAGCGCCGGTTGCCGGGGTCGTTCCAGAAGTAGAGGGGCATGGACGGCATGGGCGCGGTGCAGACCAACTCACCCACCTCGTCCACGACCGGCTGGCCCTGCTCGTTGAAGGCCTCGACGCGCGCCCCGAGGCAGCGCCCTTGCATTTCTCCCACGACAACGGGCAGGGTCGGCACGCCGCCGACGAAGGCCCCTGCGAAGTCGGTGCCGCCGGAGATCGGGTTGATCCAGACATCGCGCCCGACATGCTTGGCAATCCACTGGTAGCTTTCCAGGGACAGTGGCGAGCCGGTCGAACCCACGGTGCGCAGCGGCCCCAGCGCGCCCACCTCGCGCGGCTCTACGCCTGTTTTCTGGCAGGCCGCATAAAACGCCGCACCGGCACCCAGAAACGTCACGCCGACTTCCCCCGCGAAGCGCCACAGCGTGGTGTAGTCGGGCCAGGCCGGGGCGCCGTCGTACAGGCAGACCGTCGCCCCCACCAGCAAGCCACCCACCTGGCAGTTCCACATGATCCAGCCCGTGGTGGAAAACCAGTGGAAGCGGTCTTCGGGACCGAGGTCGTTGTGCAGGCGCATCAGCTTGACCTGCTCCAGCACGATGCCGCCATGGCCGTGCACGATGGGTTTGGGCAAGCCGGTGGTGCCCGATGAATACACCACCCACAGCGGGTGGTCGAAAGGCATTGACTCAATGCGCAGTTCAGCTGGGCCGCTGACCACCTCGCTCCAGAGCACGCCACCGCGCAGCGCGCCCACGCTGGCGCTGCGCTCCAGGTAGGGCAGGAGCACGCAGCGCTCGACGCTGGGCAGCCCGTCGAGCAGCATGGCCACGGTGTCGCGCCGGTCGAAGCGCTTGCCACCCCAGCGGTAGCCATCGACCGCGATCAACACCTTCGGATCGATTTGCCGGAAACGGTCCAGCACCGTGGGCGCCCCCATGTCGGGCGAGCACACCGACCAGATCGCCCCCACGGAAACCGTGGCCAGAAAAGCCACGATGGATTGCGGAATATTGGGCAGGTAGGCCACCACGCGGTCGCCCGGCCCCACGCCCGCTGCGCGCAGCCACTGCGCCAGCGCCGCCACTTGGTCCTGCAGCGTGCGCCAAGACATGTCCGCCCGATCGCCCGCTTCATTGCGAAAAACGATGGCCGGTCTGGCATCCGTAGCGTGCCGGAACACCTGCCGCGCATAGTTGGTGCGCGCGCCCACAAACCATTGCGCGCCCGGCATCTGCCGATCGCTCAGAACCGGGCCATTCCAGTCGTCGAGCGGAAGCTCAAAATAGCCGACGATGGCGCCCCAGAAACCCTCCAAGTCATCCACGGACCATTGCCACAAGGCCTCGTAGCCGGCAAAGCGCACGCCTTTTTCGCGTTCCAGCCATTGTTGGAAACAGGTCAACTCGGCACCCGCGATGCGATCCGCGCTGGGGATCCACAGAATGTCGGGCGAAGTTTTGCTCATGGTTTCCCTACTGCTGCGGTTGCCATGGCAGTTTCGTGCAGGCGCACGACCCCGTCGCGCACCAGTTGGGCAATCTCCGGCCCACCATAGCCCAGTTCGCCCAACACCGGCCCGGTATGCTGCCCCAGCGCGGGAGGTGCCAGCATGTCACCGATCTTGCGCATGCCCGCGGCAAGCTGCGCCGGAAAAGGGATTAGCGGCAGCCCCGGCATCTCAGGATGCTCCACGAAGCGGGCGACCAGCACCGGGTCGGCCATGGCCTCGGACACCGTGTTCACCGGACCACAGGGAATATCGGCGGCCTCGAAGGCTGCCACCCAGGTAGCCGCCGAACGGGTGATGAAAATCGCCTCCAGTTCAGCCAGCAGCGCCGGCCGGTTGGCAATGCGCACCGCATTGCGCTGGTAACGCGGATCGTTGAGCCACTCCAGCCGCTCGATGACGGCGCAAAACCGCTTGAACGCACCTTCATTCACCACCGACACGCTGAACCAGGCACCGTCGGAGCCTCGAAAGTGACGGCTCGGCACAGCAATCGGCAGGTTCACCGCACGAACCGGCTCGCGCTGCTCAACCGCATATTCACCCACCTTGCTGGCAAGAAAATTGAACATGGTGTCCACCAGGGACAACTCCACGCGCTGCCCCTGGCCGGTCTGCTGCCAATGCATCACCGCGGCCAGCACGCCCAACGCGCCGCACATGCCGGACGCCACATCGATGATCGGCAAGCCGATACGAACCGGTGGATTGCCCTCTTCCCCGCTTGCGTAGAAGGCCCCCGTCATGCCCTGCACCACGCTGTCGACCGAGGGCCTGAGCCGGTAGTCGCCCTGCTCACCGAAGGCGCTGACCATGTAGTACACCAGCGTCGGGTTGATGCGCCGCACCGCGTCGTAGGTCAGCGCATGTGTCTCGGCAAAGTCGGGGCGAAAGTTGTGCACCAGAACCTGGGCTTTTGAAATCAGCCGCTCCAGCACCGAGCGCCCAGCAGGGGTGCGTATGTCCAGCGCGATCGACTCCTTGCCCCGGTTGCAGGTCATGAAAGCGACGCTGGAGTCGCCATAAAACGGCGGGCCAAAATGCCGCCCCTCCTCGCCGGTGATCGCCTCGACCTTGATGACGCGCGCGCCCAGATCGGCCAGCACCATGGCCGCGTAAGGCCCGGCAATCAAGCGGGACAGATCGATGACGGTGATGCCACTCAGAATGCCTTGCACGGCGCCGCCCTTTTTTACTTGCTGGCGCGCGAGCGGGTGCGGAAAGCCGCAATGCCGGCGCGATGCTCAGGCGTGTCTTCGAGCACCGCCATGTGCGAGGACACCATGTCCAAGTGCGTGGCGAGCGCCATGGTCTGGCTTTGGTAGACGGCGCGGCGAAAAAAGCGTACCGCCTGCTGCGGCTTGGCGGCAATGGTGCGCGCCATATCGTAGGTGGCGGTCATCAGTTCGGCATCGGGCACCACGCGATTGACCATGCCAATGCGTTCGGCCTCTTCCGCCCCCACCACGCGACCGGTCCAGAACAACTCAAGCGCGCGCGCGGTGCCAATCAGGCGCGGCAAGTACCAGGCACCGGCATCACCAGCCATCAGTCCGATGTTGATATAACTCTCGGCAAGCGTGGCTGAGCTGGCCATCAAACGGATATCGCACATCAAAGCCATGTCGCAGCCAGCGCCTCGCGCAGCGCCGTTGACAGCGGCAATGACCGGTTTTTCCATCCGCTCCAGCGTGAGCGCAATGCGATGCACGTGGCGGTACAGAAAATCCTTGCGTCCCATGCTGTCCATTTCGCTGAATTTGGCCATCTCCTCGAAATCGCCGCCGGCACAAAAAGCACGACCGGCACCGGTGACGACGATGACCTTGACTCGCTCATCAGCTTCGGCCTGCTCAAGTGCTGCGCGCCAAGCATCCACCATCTCAAGATCGAAGGCATTGAGCTGATCGGGCCGGTTGAGGGTCAGGGTCGCAATGCCGTCGGCATCAACCGCAAGCAAGATGGCAGGAACGACGGACATGGAAAACCTTTCTGACGGTGGGATGAACAAGGATCAAGGATCAAGGGCGACTGTCCGCGCCTGCCGGAAACCGCCTGGTTTCGATAAAGGTCATGCGAACATATTGACAGAACGGTGGTTAGTTAGAACCTCAAGCCGAAGCACGCCTTGCAAGCAGCCTGGTCACAGGCGCGGGCGTGTGTTGCACACCCCATGACCTTCCCGACACCTATCGTTCAATGTCCTCGTACAGGGCGCGATAGCTGTCACGCAGCGGATGCTTTTGAATCTTGCCGGTGGAGGTCATCGGCAAGGCATCGACGATGCGGATCGCCTTGGGCACCTCAAAGCCACCGAGATGCTCCTTGCAGTGGTTGATCAACTCGGCCTCGTCGGCCTGCGCCCCTGGCTTGAGCACCACGAAGGCGGTGACCGCCTCGACCCAGCGCGGGTGCGGCAAACCTACCGCCGCCACATTGGCCACCGCCGGGTGGCGCAGCAACGTGGCCTCGACCTTGATGGACGGCACGTTTTCGCCGCCGGTCTTGATCATGTCCTTCTTGCGGTCCCTGAACATCATCTGGCCATCGACCCACATGCCGAGGTCACCGGTGTGGTGCCAGCCGAAAGCGCGTGCCTCGGCGGTGGCTTCGGGATTTTTGTAGTAGCCCTCCATCACGTTCGGACCGCGGTGCACGATCTCGCCGACCTCGCCGGGGCCGAGCAGCTGGCCCGCGTCGTCCATCACCGCCGTGTCGTTGATCAATGCACTGACGCCCCAGTAGGAACCAAAGCGTTTAAGCTGCTCTTCGGGCCGGAAGGCCATGGTGAGCGGGTACATCTCGGTCTGGCCGGTGGCCAATGAGTAATTCGGGCAGAACTCGGCGATCAGGCGGCGCAGCAGGGTCTCGGCCATGGGCGCCATGGCGTACACGCACATGCGCAGGCTCGACAGGTCGCGCCCCGGGCGCGAGGGATGATCGAGCATGGCCTGGTGCATCAGCGGCAAGCCCACCAGCAAGGTCACCCGTTCACGCTCGATGGCGTCGAGCATGGCGGCGGGTTCGAAAGCGCGCATCACAATCACCGTGCCGCCGCCCGCCAGCACGCCGCACATCAGCGTGTGCTGGGCGCAATGAAAGAGGGGCAGCACGGCAATGTTCACGGCATCGCGCCACACCCCCAACTCAAGCGCGTTGTTCATCGCTGCCATCACCACCGACAAATGGCTTTGCATCACCCCTTTAGGGCGGCCGGTGGTTCCGCTGGTGTACATGATCTGGGCTACGTCGCGGTCATGAATTTCGACCTCGGACTCAGTGGCAGACTGCGCAGCAATCGCTGCAGCGAAGCTGCAGAAAGCCCCAGCCCCCTCGCCTTCCAGCACCCATCCGCGACCGGGCTGCGCCTCGATGGCTGCACGCAACTCCGGGCGCACCAGCAGAGCGGCATCCACCAGCAGGAAGCGCGCCTCAGAGTGGTCGATGATGTAGCGAACGTCATCCAGCCCCAGGCCGGTGTTGATCGGCACCCAGATTAGGCCGGCGCGATGGATGCCGAACATGGCCACCAGGAACTCAAGCGAGTTATTGCATAGCGTGGTCACGCGGTCACCTCGCACCAAGCCAGCGGCCAGCAAGGCATTGGCGCAGCGGGTCACGCGCTCATCGAGCTCACCGTAGCTCATGCTCTGATCGCCGAGCACGAACGCCGTCTTGGCGCGGTCTCGCGCTGCCGAGCGGCGCAGGAAGTCGCCGATGGCCACGCGGGCAATTGCGCCAGGGGATGGCACATCAGCGATGACGGAGGTTGATGGGCTCATGATCGATGTCTCCTACTTTTTGAATTGTTTGGCCGGTGCCGCCGACCATACTGCCAGGAACAGGCCTGGCCTCTGCTTTACCTCGGCATCCGCTGCAACCTATAACGCAGTCACCAATTCGGGCACCGCTGTGAACAGATCCGCCACCAGCCCATAGTCGGCCACCTGGAAGATCGGCGCTTCGGCGTCCTTGTTGATCGCAACGATCACCTTGCTGTCCTTCATGCCGGCCAGGTGCTGGATGGCGCCCGAGATGCCAACCGCCACGTACAACTGGGGTGCCACGATCTTGCCGGTCTGGCCGACCTGGTAGTCGTTGGGCGCGTAGCCGGCGTCGACGGCGGCGCGCGAGGCGCCGATCGCCGCGCCAAGCTTGTCGGCCAGCGGCTCCAGCACGGCGTGAAACTTGTCGGCCGCGCCCAGTCCGCGTCCGCCCGATACGATGACCGATGCAGCGGCGAGTTCCGGGCGCTCCAGCTTCACCACCTCACGCCCGACCAGGGTGGTCAAGCCGAGATCGCCAGCCGCGTCCAGCGTCTCGACCGCTGCCGTGCCGCCCGCACCGACCGGGTCGAAGGCGGTGGTGCGGATGCTCAGCACCTTGATGGCATCCTTCGATTGCACGCGGGCCAGCGCGTTGCCGGCATAGAACGGGCGCAGGAAGGTGTCGGGCGACTCGATCGCGATCACGTCCGACACCTGGGAGGCGTCCAGCAAGGCCGCCACGCGCGGCAGCACGTTCTTGCCAAAGGCGGTGGCTGGCGCCAGCACATGGGTGTAGCCGACATCGGCGCGCACGCGTGAGCGCACCAGCTCGGCCAGGTTCTCGGCCAGGTGGGCCTCTAGGTGCGCCGCGTCAACGTGCAGCACCTTGCTCACGCCCCCAACCGCCGCCGCAGTCTGGGCCACGGCAGCGCAGTTGCGGCCCGCCACCAGCACATGAATGTCGCCGCCGATGCGCGTGGCGGCGGCAATCGTGTTCAGCGTGGCCGCTTTGAGTACGGCGTTGTCGTGTTCCGCAATGATCAGGGTTGTCATCAGATCACCTTCGCTTCTTCTTTGAGTCGTTTGACGAGTTCGGCCGGGTCGGCCACCTTGATGCCGGCCTTGCGGGTCGGCGGCTCGCTGACGTTCAGGGTCACGGTGCGTGGCGCAATGTCGATGCCGAGCTCGGCCGCCTTGATCACCTCCATCGGCTTTTTCTTGGCCTTCATGATGTTGGGCAGCGTGATGAAGCGCGGCTCGTTCAGGCGCAGGTCGGTCGTGATCACGGCCGGCAGCTTCATGGCCAGGGTTTCCAGGCCACCGTCGATCTCGCGAGTGATGGTGGCCGTGTCGCCGCTGATCTGCACCTTGGAGGCGAAGCTGGCCTGGGCCCAGCCCATCAGCGCGCCAAACATCTGGCCAGTCTGGCCAGCGTCGTCATCAATCGCCTGCTTGCCGAAGATGGCGAACTGCACACCTTCTTTTTGGGCCACATGCTGCATCAGCTTAGCCACCGCGAGCGGTTCGAGCGCGGCGTCAGTTTCAACCAGCACGGCGCGATCAGCGCCGATGGCCATGGCGCTGCGCAGCGTTTCCTGGCAAGCCGCCGGGCCACAGGAAACAACGATCACTTCAGAAGCGACACCGGCCTCCCTGAGGCGCACCGCCTCTTCGCATGCGATCTCGTCGAAAGGGTTCATGGACAACTTCTGGTTCGCGAGATCGACTCCCGAACCGTCGGACTTGACGCGGGCCTTGACGTTGTAGTCCAGCACCCGCTTGACGGCGACCAATATCTTCACTTTATCTCCATGTGACTAAAATAAACAATTGAAAACGGTAAGATGGAAGCCGAATCCGGCCCGTTCAATCACTGCTCACTCCCGATGCGGCCACACGAGGAAACAGCATCGCGTACATGCGCTGCGCCAACGCATCGATGTCCAGACGCCCGCCAGGCCGGTACCACTGCGCCGTCCAGTTGAGGGCACCGAGAACTGTCTGGCGCACCAACACGACATCTGTATCGACCAGGCCCAGCGCCGCAGCCTCGCTGATCGGCGTCATCCACAAGGTCTCGTAGGCGTCGCGCGATGCCATCACCCGGGTCTGGGCGGCCGGCGAAAGGCTGCGCCACTCATAGAGCAGCACGGTCATGGCGTCGAGCCTCGTACCCAGCAAAGCCTTCAGGTGGCTGCGCACCATCGACAGCAGCCGCTCGGGCAAGCGAACTTCGCCAGCCAGCCCGTCGCGCACCGACCGCATGATGTCGCGAACACCCTCCTCCATGATCGCCACCAGCAGATCCTCCTTGGTCGCGAAATGGTAGAAGAGCGAGCCTGAAGTCATGCCCATGGCTTGGGCAATCTCGCGCACCGAAGTGCGCTCAAAACCCTGGCGCCGGAACCGGCTCGCCGCGGCCGCCAGGATCGCATCTCTGCGCGAGAGTGGGTTGTCTTGCTCCTTTGCCATGCCGTATACTATATCATCTAACAAGCGTTTGGTCGATTGGTTTGTCTATCGTGCGTTGGGTGCTTCCGGCGCTTTCCCACGTGGACGAGCAACTCTTCGAGACCGTCGGCCATGCCAGTGCCAATGCCAATCGAACTTCATGGACAGACCCATGCTCAACCGCACCCTCTTCGGTGAAGAACACGAACTCTTCCGGGACCAGGCACGTCGCTTTCTGGAAGAAGAAGTCATACCTCATCACGCCGGCTGGGAAAACGATGGCATCGTGCCGCGCGCCGTCTGGCGCAAGGCCGGCGCCGCCGGCCTGCTGTGCCCCGCCATACCCGAGCAATACGGCGGCGGTGGCGGTACGCGCCTGCACAGTGCTGTGCTCATTGAAGAAGTCTCGCGCGCCGGCACCAGCGGCATTGGCTTCGGCCTGCACTCCGACATCGTGGCACCCTACATCCTGGCCTACGGCACCGAGGCGCAAAAGCGCAACTGGCTGCCGAAGATGGCCACCGGCGAAGTGATTGGCGCCATCGCCATGACTGAGCCGGGCGCGGGCAGCGACCTGCAAAGCGTGCGCACCAGTGCGGTCCGTGACGGCGACGAACTTGTGATCAATGGTCAAAAGACCTTTATCACCAACGGCCAGAACGCCGACGTGGTGATCGTTGTCGCCAAGACCGACCCGACGCAAGGCGCCAAGGGAACCTCGCTGGTGCTGGTCGAGACCAATCGCCCCGGCTTCACGCGCGGGCGCAATCTCGAAAAAATCGGCATGAAGGCGCAGGACACCTCGGAACTCTTCTTCGAAGACGTGCGCGTGCCGGCCAGCAACATCCTCGGCGGCGATGGCAAGGGCTTTTTCCTGCTGATGCAGGAACTGGCCTGGGAGCGCATGCAGATCGCCATCGGCGCGGTGGCGGGCGCCGAGGCCGCGCTCGAATGGACCCTGGCCTACACCAAGGATCGCAAGGCCTTCGGCCAGCGCGTGATCGATTTCCAGCACAACCGCTTCAAGCTCGCCGAAATGAAAACCGAGGTGCAGATCGCACAGGTCTTTGTCGACCGTCTGCTCGGCCTGCTGATGGACGGTCAACTTGATGACGCCACCGCCGCGATGGCCAAGTACTGGACCACCGACCTGCACTGCAAGGTGATCGACCAATGCCTGCAGATGTTCGGCGGCTTCGGCTACATGTGGGAGTACCCGATTGCCCGCGCCTATGCGGATGCGCGCGTCGCGCGCATCTACGGTGGCGCCAACGAAATCATGAAGGAAATCATCAGCCGCACGCTGTAGCAACTGCTGCCAGCCGCCTGCCGCTCTTCCGCCCTCTTGCCTATCGCATCCCCAGATTCAGAAAGAAGGAAACCCAACATGACCGAAGCATTCATTTTCGACGCCGTGCGCACGCCGCGCGGCAAGGGCCGCAGCGCGGGTGCGCTGCACGGCACCACGCCCATCAGTTTGGCCATTACCGCGCTGCAGGCACTACGCGACCGCAACACCCTGGACACCGCCTTCGTGGACGACATCATCCTCGGCTGCGTCGAACCCGCCGGTGAGCAAGGCGCCAACATCGCGCGCGTTGCGGCCATTGCCGCCGGGTACCACGAAAGCGCTGCCGGCGTGCAGGTCAATCGCTTTTGCGCCTCGGGCCTGGAGGCCTGCAACATGGCCGCCGCCAAGGTGATGTCGGGTCAGTCGCCACTGGTCATCGGCGGCGGCGTGGAGAGCATGAGCCGTGTGCCCATGGGCACCAGCGGCGGTGCCTGGGCGATTGACCCAGCGGTGGCGATTCCGACCTATTTCGTGCCGCAGGGCATTTCGGCCGATCTGATTGCCACGCTTTACGGCCACAGCCGCAGCGACGTCGACAGCTACGCGGTCGAAAGCCAGCGCCGCGCCGCACTCGCCTGGGCCGAGAGCCGCTTCGCCAATTCGATCGTTCCCGTGAAGGATGTGAACGGTTGCATCGTGCTTGAGCGCGACGAACACATGCGCGCCGAAACCACGCTGGAGTCGCTGGCCAAGCTGGAGCCTGCTTTCAAGGTGCAGGGCGAGAAATACGGCTTCGACGCGGTGGCCATTCAGCGTTATCCCGAGATCGAGCGCTTGGTGCACGTGCACCATGCCGGCAACTCATCGGGCATTGTTGACGGCGCGGCTGCGGTGCTGGTCGGCAACGCCGAAGTCGGCAAACGGCTGGGCCTGAAAGCCCGTGCCCGCATCCGCTCGTTCGCCTCCATCGGCAGCGAGCCCACCATCATGCTGACCGGCCCCTCCTATTCGGCGGAAAAGGCGCTCAAGCTCGCTGGCATGAAGGCCAGCGACATCGACCTCTATGAACTGAACGAAGCCTTCGCCTCAGTCGTGCTGCGTTTCATGGAAGTGATGAAAGTCACGCACGACAAGATGAACGTCAACGGCGGGGCGATTGCGATGGGGCACCCCCTGGGCGCGACTGGCGCGATGATTCTGGGCACCCTGCTCGACGAACTCGAGCGGCGCAACCTGTCGACCGGCCTGGTCACGCTGTGCGTGGGCGCCGGCATGGGCACAGCCACCATCATCGAGCGCGTCTGAAGCCTCGGCACGACGTGAACCTCATCACAGACCTGGATCACCAACATGACGATTGACTACAAGCTTGATGCCGATGGCATCGCCACCATCACCTGGGCCATGCAGGACGTGCCCATGAACGTCCTCAACGAGCAATCCATTCCTGCCTTCTCCGACGCCGTGCGCAGGGCCGTCGCGGACGCTGCCGTCAAGGGCGTGATCGTCACCTCTTCCAAGCCCGAGTTCATCGCCGGTGCCGACCTCAACATGATGCTCGCCATCACGGACGTTGCCGAAATGATGGACTTCGTCACCCAGTTGCACGCCCTGATGCGCGGCATTGAGAAAAGCGGCAAGCCCTTCGTCGCGGCCCTCAACGGCACCACGCTGGGCGGCGGCTACGAGGTCGCGCTGGCCTGCCACCGACGCATCGCCGCCGACAACCCCAAGGCCCAGATCGGCCTGCCCGAGGTGGGCCTTGGCCTGCTGCCCGGCGGCGGCGGCACGCAGCGTCTGCCGCGCATGATCGGTGTGCGCAACGCGCTGCCCTTCCTGCTCGAAGGCAAAAAGCTCGCCCCGCAAAAAGCCCTGGAAGCGGGTCTGGTCGATGAAGTCGTGCCGGCCGACCAACTGCTGGCCCGCGCCAGGCAGTGGCTGCTGACTGACGGTGCCGCTGCCGCTGTTCAGCCCTGGGACCGCAAGGGTTTCAAGCTGCCGGGCGGCGCCGTGCAAAGCCCCATGGGCTACGACACTTTGACCGCTGGCAACGCCATGCTGCGCGCCAAGACCTTTGGCAACTATCCCGCACCTGAGGCGATCTTGAACTGCGTCTACAACGGCTGCCAGATCGACATCGACACCGGCTGCAAGGTCGAGATGCGCGAGTTCGTCAAGCTGACGACCGGCAAAGAGGCCAAGAACATGATCCGCTCGCTGTTCTTTGGCATCCCCGCCGCCAGCAAGCTGGCCTCCCGGCCCAAGGGCGTGCCTCAGGCCAGCTACCGCAAGGTCGGCATTCTGGGGGCTGGCATGATGGGCGCGGGCATTGCCTTCGCCGCCGCCGAGGTCGGCATGGAAGTGGTGCTGCTCGACAGCAGCACCGACAGCGCGGCCAAGGGCAAGGCCTACAGCGAGAACCTGTGGAACAAGCGCGTGGCCGCCAAGCGCATGACCGAGGCCGAGTGCACTGACAAGCTCACCCTGATCAAGCCGACCACCGACTTCGCCGACCTGACAGGCTGTGACATTGTGGTCGAAGCGGTGTTTGAAGACCGCGCCATCAAGGCCGACGTGACGCGCAAGGCCGAGGCGGTGATCGCCCCCGGCGCCCTCTTCGCCTCCAACACCAGCACCCTGCCCATCAGCGGGCTGGCCGAGGCGTCCGCACGTCCGGCCAACTTCATCGGCCTGCATTTTTTCTCGCCAGTCGACAAGATGCCGCTGGTGGAGATCATTCGCGGCCAGGCCACCAGTGACGAATGCCTGGCCCGTGCCATGGACTTCGTCAAGGCGATCCGCAAGACGCCCATCGTCGTCAATGACAGCCGCGGCTTCTACACCAGCCGGGTGTTCTCGACCTACGTCGGCGAAGGCCTGGCGCTGCTGGCCGAAGGCGTGAAGCCGGCGCTGATCGACAACGCCGGGCGCATGGCCGGCATGCCGGTGGGGCCGCTGGCGCTGGCCGACGAAGTCTCGCTCGAATTGATGGCGCGCATCCGGAAACAGACCGCCACCGACCTCGGCAAGGCCTACCAGCGCAGCGCCATCGACGACGTCTGCGACCGCATGGTGGACCAGCTGGGACGACTGGGTAAAAAAACCGGCAAAGGTTTCTACGACTACCCACAAGATGGCCAGAAACAACTGTGGGCAGGCCTGGCGCAGGCGTTCCCGCTGGCGGCCACGCAACCCACGGTCGAAGAGGTCAAGCAGCGCCTGATGTTCATCCAGTCCGTCGAAACGGCACGCTGCCTCGAAGAAAAAGTTCTGCTGGCACCAATCGATGCCGATGTCGGCGCGATCCTGGGCTGGGGCTTCCCAGCCTACCTGGGTGGCCCGATCGGCCAGATCCACAGCCAGGGGGCGTCCGCCTTTGTCAAAGTCTGCGAGAGCCTGGCAGAGCGGCACGGTGCGCGCTTCGCGCCGCCGCAGTTGCTGCGCCGCATGGCCGCCCAGGGTGAGCGTTTTTACGACCTGTAAGCAGGCCTGTGACCCCATTCGTTCACTGCGACCTTTCAGCGAGAACCGCCCATGCCCGCCATTCAAAGTCAAGTCGACCCGCAGTCAGAGAGCTTCCAGCGCGAGCGCGCACAGATGCTCGCGCTGATCGACAGTTTCCGCACGCTCGAAGACCGTGTGCGCAACACGTCGAACAGCCAAGAAGCCAAGTTCCGCGCCCGCAAACAGCTGCTGCCGCGTGAGCGCATCGCGCTGCTGCTCGACCGCGGCTCGTCGTGGCTGGAGTTTTCGACCCTGGCCGGCTTCAGGATGCACGACGACGACGGCGAGAAGAACGTGCTGGGGGGCGGGATCATCTGCGGCATCGGGGTGGTGTCGGGCATCCGTTGCGTGGTGATCGCATCCGACAGCGCGATCAAGGGCGGCACCATCACACCGATGGGCATGAAGAAGAGCCTTCGCGCCGAAGCCATCGCACTGGAGAACAAACTGCCAGTGGTGCGACTGGTCGAGTCCGGCGGCGCCAACCTGATGCATGTGGGCGAGGTGTTCATTGAAGGCGGCCGCGGCTTCGCCAACCAGGCGCGGCTATCGGCCAGGGGCATTCCACAGGTCTGCGTGATGCACGGCCACTCAACTGCCGGCGGCGCCTACCTTCCGGGCATGTCCGACTATGTGATCATGGTGCGCGGCCGTGCAAAGGCTTTCCTGGCCGGCCCACCCTTGCTAAAAGCCGCCACCGGCGAGATCGCCACCGACGAAGAGCTGGGCGGCGCCGAGATGCACTGTTCGATGTCGGGCGTGGCCGAGTACCTGGCCGAGGACGATGCGGACGGCATCCGCATCGCACGCGACATCTTGGCGCGGCTGCAGTGGAACGACCGCTTGCCGATGCGCGCGGTGAAGACCTGGAAAGAGCCGCGTTATCCGTTCGAGCAACTGGCGGGCGTGGTGCCGGTTGACTTTCGCCAGCCCTACGACATGCGCGAAGTGCTGGCGCGGGTGATCGACGACTCCGACTTCCTCGAATTCAAATCGTTGTACGGCTCCAGTACCGTGTGCGGCCATGGTGCCATCGAGGGATACCCTTGCGGCTTCATCGGCAACAACGGGCCCATTGATCCGCAAGGCGCCACCAAGGCGACCCAGTTCATCCAGTTGTGCTGCCAGTCGGGCACCCCGATCGTCTATCTGCAGAACACCACCGGCTTCATGGTCGGCAAGGATGTGGAGCAGGTCGGCATGATCAAGCATGGCGCCAAGATGATCCAGGCCGTGGCCAATGCCACCGTGCCGCAAATCACCGTGATGACAGGTGCCTCCTTCGGTGCCGGCAACTACGGCATGTGTGGCCGCGCCTACGATCCGCGCTTCGTGTTCGCCTGGCCCAACGCGCGGGTGGCTGTGATGGGCGGCGAGCAGGCCGCCACCGTGATGCGCATCGTCACCGAAGAAAAATTTGCCCGCACCGGCAAGGAGCCACCCGCCGAAACCATGGCCACCATGAAAAGCGAGATCCTGGCACGTTTTGACCTCGAATCGCATTCGCTGTTTGCCACCGCGCGCCTGTGGGACGACGGCATCATCGACCCGCGCGACACCCGCCGCGCGCTCGCCACCACCCTGGCGGTGTGTCGGGAAGCCGGGTTGCGGCCCTTGCTTTCGAACACCTTTGGCGTGGCACGGATGTGAGAACCCTGATGAACTTCACCAAAATCCTGATTGCCAACCGCGGCGAGATCGCCTGCCGGATCATCCGCACTGCCCAGGCGCTGGGCTACCGCACGGTGGCCGTTTACAGCGAAGCAGATGCCCAAGCGCTGCATGTTGCCCTGGCCGACGAGGCAGTGTGCATCGGCCCGGCGCCGGTACGGGAGAGCTACCTCAACGTTGCGGCGCTGCTGGCGGCGGCGCGCAGCACCGGTGCCGACGCGGTACACCCCGGCTACGGCTTCCTGTCCGAGAACGACGGCTTTGCGCAAGCTTGCCTGGACGCCGGGCTGGTGTTCATCGGCCCGGACCCGCAGGCCATCCTGAAAATGGGCAACAAGGCCGGCGCCAAACGCCTGATGCTGGCGGCGGGCGTGCCCTGCGTGCCGGGCTATCAGGGCACCGACCAGTCCGATGCCACGCTGCTCACGAAGGCTGCCGAGATCGGTTTCCCGATCATGGTCAAGGCGGCGGCGGGCGGTGGCGGGCGAGGCATGCGACTGGTCGAACACCCGCAAGACCTCGCGGTCGCCCTGGCCAGCGCCCGCTCGGAAGCAGGCAACGCCTTCGGCAGCGAAGAGCTCATCCTGGAGCGCGCGGTG
This sequence comes from Hydrogenophaga sp. GW456-12-10-14-TSB4, assembly GCF_059424305.1. Lineage (NCBI taxonomy): Bacteria > Pseudomonadati > Pseudomonadota > Betaproteobacteria > Burkholderiales > Comamonadaceae > Hydrogenophaga > Hydrogenophaga sp. GW456-12-10-14-TSB4. Next base: position 192,335 of record NZ_JBWKZH010000001.1, read on the forward strand.
ATTGAGCCGCGCCATGTCGAAATCCAGGTCTTCGGCGACCAGCACGGCCACATCATCCACCTGGGCGAACGCGACTGCTCGATCCAGCGCCGGCACCAGAAGGTGTTCGAGGAAGCGCCCTCCCCGGCGGTCACGCCCCAGCTGCGCGAGCAAATGGGCGCGGCGGCGGTGGCGGCTGCGCGCACCGTGAACTACGTCGGCGCCGGCACGGTGGAGTTTCTGCTCGACAGCGAAGGGCGCTTCTACTTTCTGGAGATGAACACGCGGCTGCAGGTCGAACACCCGGTGACCGAGTGCATCACCGGGCTGGACCTGGTGGCCTGGCAGATCGCCGTGGCCCGTGGCGAGCACTTGCCGCTGACGCAGGAGCAAGTGCACTTGAACGGGCACGCCATCGAAGTGCGCCTGTACGCCGAAGATCCGTACAACGGCTTCCTGCCGCAAAGTGGCGATGTTGCGCTCTGGTGCCCGCCCACGGGCGAAGGCGTGCGCGTTGACCACGGCTTGGCATCAGGCCAGACCGTCAGCCCGCACTACGACCCCATGATCGCCAAAATCATTGTGCATGGCGCGACCCGCGACGAAGCCCGACGGCGCCTGATCGGTGCGCTGCAACGCACCCGCCTGCTCGGCCTGCCCCACAACCGTGCCTTCCTCGAAGCCGTGGCCAGCCACCCGGCCTTCGCCGCTGGCGAAACGACCACTGCCTTTATCGCCCAGCACTTCGGCGCTGCGGCGCTGGTGCGGCCCCAGCCCGACTCGCTGGCGCTGGCGCTGGCCGGCACGCTGTGGTTTGAAGCCAGCGCCACGCCGGTCGCAGCCGCGCCCTGGCGCTCCAGCGGACCGGCACGCTGGCCGATGCTGATCGGCGAGGGCGAACACCGCCATGCCGTGCACATCACGGTCACTGGCACCCACAGCTACACGCTCGAAGTGGGCGCGGCGCTGCACCACATCACCCTCAGCGGGCGCGAAGGCGAGTGCCTGCACCTGATCGCCGATGGCGTGCAGCAGCACGCGGCTGCGGTGTTTGCCGGCGGCGTGTTGCACTTGGAGCTGGGTGACCTGAGTGCCAGCTTTGAAGACCTGACCTATGACCCCCCGGCCGCGGCGGCAGGCAGTACGGAGTCACGCGTGCTCGCACCCATGAATGGACGGGTGCTGGCCGTTGACGTCCAACATGGCGACACGGTCACCAAGGGGCAACGCCTGGCGGTGCTCGAAGCCATGAAGATGGAGCATCAACTGCTGGCCCGTCGCGATGGCGTGGTGGACCAGGTAGCTGTGCGCGCTGGCGACCAGGTTGCCACGCGCGCATTGTTGGTGTCACTGGTCGAGCAGCCTGATTGAGGCGCGCACCGCTCGGCACGCGCGACACACGCCACATCCACGGAGAGTAAAACGCATGCCTGCCGAAACCCTGCCTGCCAAGAGTCCCTTCTATACGCCCGAGCATCTGGCGTTCCGCGACGCGATGCGCCGCTTCGTCGCCAGAGAAATCAGTCCGCACGTGGATGCCTGGGACGAAGCCGAGTCCTTTCCTGTCGCGTTGTACCGCAAGGCGGCCGAAATCGGCCTGCTGGGTCTGGGTTTTCCTGAAGCCTTCGGCGGCAACGACGGCGACCTGTTCATGACCATCATCGCCGCGCAGGAACTGGCGCGTTGCGGTGCTGGTGGTGTCCTGGCGAGTCTGCTGTCGCACACCATCGGCTGCCCGCCCATCGTCAACGTGGGCAGCGAGGCGCTGAAGCAGCGCGTCTTGCCGCCGGTGCTGCGGGGCGAGAAGATCAGCGCACTCGGCATCACCGAACCCTCCGGCGGCTCGGACGTGGCCAACCTCAAGACCACGGCGCGCAGGGATGGTGATCACTATGTCGTCAACGGCTCGAAAACGTTCATCACCTCCGGCATGCGCGCCGACTTCTACACCGTGGCGGTGCGCACTGGCGGGCCGGGGCCAGGCGGCGTGTCGCTGCTGCTGATCGAGAAAGGCACGCCCGGCTTTACGCAAACGCCTTTGAGAAAAATGGGCTGGTGGTGCTCCGACACCGCCGCCCTGTATTTCGACCATTGCCGCGTGCCAGTGGAGAACCTGGTGGGGGTGGAAAACCAGGGCTTCAAGGCCATCATGAAGAATTTCAACCGCGAGCGCATCTTTCTCGCCGCCGGCGCCAACGGCTTTGCCCGCGTCTGCCTGGACGAGGCGCTGGCCTGGTCGCGTGAGCGCGAGATGTTCGGCGGCCGCCTGATCGACCAGCAGGTCACCCGCCACAAACTCGCCGACATGGCCATGCGCGTCGAGGCGACCCAGGCCATGCTGGAATTGCTCGCCTGGCGCGTCGAACAGGGCGATACGCCGGTGGGCGAAATCTGCCTGCTGAAGAACCAGGCCACCCAGACCATGGCCTATTGCGCCAGCGAGGCGGTGCAACTGCACGGCGGCGCCGGTTTCATGCGCGGCGTCAAGGTGGAGCGCATTTACCGCGAAGTCAAGGTCAACGCCATCGGTGGCGGCGCCGAAGAGGTGATGCGCGACCTGGCGGCGCGCCAGCTCGGGTTTTACGCCGGAAGCCCTGGATGAAGTCCGCCGCCTCACCCACACAGCAAATGCCGCCTTCGGCGCTGCCCGAGGCCATGCGCCTGGCCTTGTCGGGCGCGCCAGCGCCTGACTGCGCGCACGGCTTCCCCCGTGCCTGGTGGCGTCATCTCGGCGCCAGCGGCCTGCTCGGTGTGGGCTTCGACAGCGACGGCGGGGCGCCCGTCACGGACGCCGTGCAGGTCAGCGCTGTGGCCGGCATCGTCGCCCGGGAATCCGCCAGCCTGGGTCTGGGCATGGCGTGGATGATGCAGCAGATGCTGGGACGCTTCGTGCTGGCGCCGAATCTGCGCAGCGACCGGCATCGTGCGCTGCTGCAATCCATGGCGCTTGGCGACACATTACTGGCACTCGCGATCTCCGAGCCCGGCACCGGCGCACACCCCAAACACCTGAGCTGCCGGGCGGTTCAGGACGGCAGCGACTGGCTCCTTGACGGCCACAAGGCCTTTGTCAGCAACGGCCCGGCCGCCGATGCCGTCATCGTGCTGGCCGTCAGCGGCGAACACGAGGGGCGCAAGCGCTTCGATGCTTTCGTCGTTGAGGTCAACACACCGGGCCTGACCCGCCAAGTGGACGACAAAGTGCGCGGACTGGCGCCGCTCGGCCATTGCGGCATGCAACTTTCCGGCTGCCGGGTGCCGGAAAGCCAGCGCCTGGGCGAGCCTGGACAGGCTTTCGACACCATCGCTCGGCCGCTGCGCGCGATCGAAGACGCCCTGCTGCTGGGCCCCATGCTCGGCGCCATGCAAGCCGAGCTGGATACCTTGGCGCGCTGGTTCCAAAGCGCCGCCCGGCCCCCTGGATTGACCCGGGACCTGGGTGGCTTGCAACTCGAACTCGATGCCCTCTCGCCCGTTGCACGTCATGCCGCCCAGCACCTGGACCAGCACGGACCCAACGAGGCGTTGGCGGCATTCAATCTGGGCGCGCGCCGCCTGCTTGATCGCTGGCAAGGCACCTGTGAATCCTTTGCCGCGGCCCTGGACGACCGTGAACCGACCCTGCTCAACCTGGCGCGCGATCTGCGCCTGGTGCAGGGCATAGCCCGCGGCATCGCCGAATCCCGACAACTTCAAACCGGCGAAAAAATGCTGCTCTCCAAGGAACCCCGTGAAAACACTACACCAACCCCACTTTGACTCCATCGATGGCCTGGCGCAGCGGCTGGCTGCGGTCGACTACATTGCCAGCCGCGAAATCGCCACCTCGGTCTATCTGGGCTTCAATCTGGAAAAGCCGATCCTTGTCGAAGGCCCGGCCGGCGTCGGCAAGACCGAACTGGCCAAGGGCATGGCCGAGATTCTCGACGTGCCCCTGATCCGCATGCAGTGTTACGAAGGCCTGGACGAATCCAAGGCCTTGTACGAGTGGAAATACGGCAAGCAATTGCTCTATACGCAACTCCTCAAGGACAAACTGGGGGAGATGATGCAAGGCGCGGTGGGACTCGCGGCCTCCATCGAGCGGCTGCATGCGCACGACGATCTGTTCTTTTCCGAGCACTTTCTTGAGCCGCGCCCGCTCTATCAGGCCTTGCACCAGGAGCGCGGCTGCGTGCTGTTGGTGGACGAGGTTGACAAGTCCGACCCCGAGTTCGAGGCTTTCCTGCTCGAAGTGCTGTCCGACTTTCAGGTCTCGGTGCCCGAACTCGGCACCATCAAGGCCAAGGTAAAGCCCATCGTTTTTCTCACCAGCAACAACACGCGCGAGATGAGCGACGCGCTCAAGCGCCGCTGCCTGCACTTGCACATTCCATTCCCCGAGGCGAAGCTGGAGCGGCGCATTCTGGAGCGCCGCGTGCCAGGCCTGTCGGAAACACTGAACCGCGAACTGGTCGCTTTCATTCAGGCGGTGCGGCAGATGGACCTGAAAAAGCAGCCCTCGGTCAGCGAGACCATCGACTGGGCCAAAACGCTGCTGCTGCTGCACGCCGAACACTTGAGCCTGGACATGGTGAAGGGCACGCTCAGTGTCTTCCTCAAGTTCGAGCAGGACATCGCCTCGGCCAGCGAGCAACTGCCGGCCCTGCTGCAACAAGCGCGCAAGGATGCGGAGATTCCCCGTGCAAGCCACGCTTGAGGATTTCTTCAAGGCGCTGCGCGGCAGCGACCTCGAGATCAGCCTCAACGCCCAGGTCGATGCGGCGCGCGCCGTGGCGCTGGTCGGCTGGAGCGACCGCACCCTCCTGAAAAGCGCACTGGGCACGACACTGGCGAAAACCACCCCGGATCGCGCCCTGTACGACGAGGCCTTTGACCGCTTCTTCCGTTTCAATTCCTTCGAAAACATGGCCGCGCAAGGCAGTCCGGCCAAGCCCTCCTTCAGGCCCGACACCGACCCCAACGCCAACCCCGCTTCAGACGCCATGGCCGCGCAAGACCTGCCGGACCCAGCCCAAAACAAACAGACCGCAACCGGTTCCGGTGGGCCGGGCGGCTGTCAGGGCAGCGGTGGCCAGGCCTTGTCGCAGTTGTTGCTGTCGGGTGACTCTGCGGCACTGGCAAAGCGCATGCAGGAAGCCGCGCGCGAGGTGGGCCTGACCGACATCTGGTTTTTCACCCAAAAAGGCTACTACACCCAAAAGATCCAGCAGGCCATGGGGCTGGAGCTGCTGGACCGCGAAATCTCTGACGCCAAACGCCAGACGCTGGCGCCCGAGCGTGCCAAAGACCTCGAACGGATGCGCAAGAAATTGTTCGAGGAGGTGCGCAATTTTGTCGAACGCAAACTCGCGCTCTACGGCACGGCACCGACGCGCCAGTTGCACGACGACTTCCTGCAATCGCAAAAGCTCTCCAACATCGAAAAGCGTGATTTCGCGCGCATGCACGTCATCGTCAGCAAAATCGCCAAGCGACTGGCCGATCGCCACTCGCGGCGCAAGAAGAAGCGGGTGCGCGGCCAGCTCGACTTTCGCAAGACCCTGCGCAAAAACGCTGCCTACGATGGCGTAATGTTCGAGACCTTCTGGCGCTCCAAAGTGGTGGACCGGCCACGCGTGGTGGCGATCTGCGACGTCAGCGGCTCGGTGCGCCAGTACGCGCGTTTTTTGTTGCTGTTCCTGCACAGTCTGGGTGAGCAGGTGAGCGACCTGCGCAGCTTCGCTTTCACCAACCACCTGGTCGAGGTGAGCGACACCTTTGAGTCGCTGCCGGTCGAACAGGCGGTCGACAAAGTGATGCAGGCGGTGGGCGGCAGTGGCACCGACTATGGGCAGACGCTGCTCGACATCGAGGCGCAGTTGCTCGAGGACATCGATCGCCGCACCACCGTGCTGATTCTCGGCGACGCGCGCAACAACCGCGGTCAAGCCCAGGCTCAAGTCATGCAACTGCTCTACCAGCGCGCGCGCCGGGTCATCTGGCTCAACCCCGAGCCGGTGTCGTTCTGGGGCCTGGGCGATTCGGAGATGAAGCGCTACGCCCCTTATTGCCACATCGCGCGCGAATGCAATTCCCTCGCACACCTGGAAAGCACGCTCGACGCCTTGCTGCGCACCCACTCTGCCAGCGCGTGAAGCCCAAACCCACATCCTCGCTCAACAGACACTGCCCATGGTCCGCTCCACATTGCAGCTCCACCCCCACAGAGAGCCGGTCACCGCGCACCCGGCCGCCACCCTGCTGCTGCTGCGTGATGGTGCGCTTGGCGTCGAAGTGTTGATGACCCGGCGCTCGCCAAAAGCCAGCTTCTTGCCTGGCGCCTATGTTTTCCCCGGCGGGCGAGTGGACGCTGACGACCACCAGGCGCATACACTGGCACGCGCCCCCAACGCGGGCGGACGCTACCGCACGGCAGCACTGGCTGCACTGAGGGAAACCTTCGAGGAATTGGGCATCCTGCTGGCGGTGCAGGCCGATGACAAGCCCATCACCCGCACCCACCTTCAAGCGCTGGACCGCAGTGAAGCGCTGTACCCGCAACTGCAAAGCCAGGGCTGGTCACTAACGCTCGATCGGGCGCGCATGCTGGCCTGCTGGACCACCGATCGCAGCGTGCCCAAGCGTTTCAACACCGCCTTCTTCGTTGCGCTGATGCCCGACCAGCAGGAGCCGGTGGCCGACGAAATGGAACAGTTCGAGCCCGTCTGGGTCAGGCCCGAGGATGCGCTGACGAAACACCAAGCCGGCAACTTTTTCATGATCTTTCCAACCATCCGCACCCTGCACTGGTTGGCGGATTTCGAGCAAGCCGAGCAGGCCCTGGCGGCCTGTACCGAAGACGTGCCACTGTGGAACTCCTGCCCTCGGGGTGGTCTGGTCAGCGGTCAACTTCAGCGTTTCATGGAGCATGAAGCGCCGTACGGCGAACTCGCGCTGGTCTGCCCGGACGGCCAGCTCGAGCACCCGCTGGACTGGCAACACGAGCGGCCGGTGCCCTTGTTGCGGCACCTGCATCGTCTCACCGCCCCCAACGCCAGCATCATGACCGGCCCCGGCACCAACAGCTACATCCTTGGAGACGCGTCCAGCGGCTACATCGTCATTGATCCGGGCCCCTTGCTGAACGACCATATCGAGCGCCTGCTCGCTTTCACGGCAGGCCAGATCACGGCCATCGTCTGCACCCACTCGCACCCGGACCACTCCCCCGCCGCGCAGCCGCTGGCCCAGGCCTGCGCCCGCCTGGCAGGCCATACTCCGCCGGTGCTGGGCCTGGCTTGCGCCGCCACTGCCCGCTCCACGGCTGTCTTCGCCCCCGACCGAGCTCTGGCCGACGGCGAGCGCCTGATGCTGCACGATGGCGAGCACAAAAGCACCCTGCGCGTGGTCCATACACCAGGGCACGCAGCCAACCACCTCTGCCTCATCCTCGAAGAAGACGGTCTGCTGTTTTCGGGCGACCACATCCTCAGCGGAAGTACCACCATCATCGACCCGCCCGATGGCGACATGAGCGCCTATCTCGATTCGCTGGACCGCCTGGCGCAGATCTGCGAGAAGGACGGTATCGAGTTCATCCTGCCGGCGCACGGTCACGTCATTGGCTGGGCGGCGCAGTCCATTGCGCAGCTAAAGGCGCACCGCCTGCGGCGCGAGGCCAGGGTGCTAGCGGCCATGCGCGCCGTCCCGCAAGGCGGCTTGGACGACTGGCTAACTCTGGCCTATGACGACACCCCCGCAGCGCTCTGGCCACTGGCGCGCCGTTCGTTGGCGGCCCATGTGCAACGCATCGAGCAACTGGCGATGCTTTGAACCCCATACGCTTTTTAGACAGCCCACAGGAGCTCAATATGAATACCAACGCCCCCAACCTTGACCGCATCGCAGCTTGCAAGCAAGGCTGGAACGACAGCCCTTTTCTGAAGGCGCAAGGGCTTGAAGTTGAAGAAACAGCTGTAGGCCGAGCTGTTGTACGACTTCCTAAGGCCCTTCCCACCCAACGCGGCGGCGGCGGTTCGGACACCGTGCTCAATGGCGGCGTCATCTCCTATATGTTCGACGGTGCGCTTGGCTGGGCCATCATCTCCTCGCTGCTGGCCATGCCCGAGGCGTCCGACATTGATCCCTTCGAGCTTCGCCAGTTCACGATCAACCTCGACATCACCTTCCTCAATGCCGCCGTGGGCGATAGCTTCGAAGCACGCGGCAAGGTGGTGCGCATCAGCCGCACGACGGCATTTGCCGAAGGGGAGTTCCTGGATGCCAATGGCACAGTTTGCGCCACCGCCAAGGGTATCTGGCGCGTGTTCTGGCCGCGCAGTATTGCATCCACCCCGCGCTGACCCCGCTCCCCCGAATAACCCGGAGACATCCATGAAAAAAATAACCCTTCGTATTGGCAGCGCCTCGGGCTTCTGGGGCGACTCCGAGTTCGCCGCCGCCCAACTGGTGCAGCGCGGCAACATCGACGTCCTGGTGTTCGACTACTTGGCCGAAATCACCATGTCGCTGCTCAGCCGCGCCAAGGCCAAAGACCCGGCACAGGGCTATGCACCGGATTTCGTGACCACCCTCCAGCCCCTGATGAAGGAACTGAAGTCGCGCGGCATCAAGGTCATTGCCAACGCGGGCGGTGTCAACCCGTCCGCCTGTCGCGCCGCGCTGGTGGCAGCAGCCCAGGCCGAAGGTGTCGATCTGAACATCGCCGCCGTGCTGGGCGACGACCTGATGCCCCAGGTTGAGGCCCTGCGCTCGGCCAACACCCAAGAGATGTTCGCGGGCAGCCCCTTTCCACAAAAAGTCATGAGCGCCAACGCCTATCTGGGCGCCTTCCCGATCGCCGCGGCGCTCGATGCCGGCGCCGACGTCGTGGTCACTGGCCGCTGCGTCGACAGCGCGGTCACACTGGCGCCGCTTATCCATGCCTTTGGCTGGACCGCCGCCGACCACGATCTGCTCGCGCAGGGCAGCCTGGCTGGTCACCTGATCGAGTGCGGCACGCAGGCCACCGGCGGCAACTACACTGACTGGGATTCGGTGCCGGGCTGGGACGACATGGGCTTTCCCATCGCCGAGTGCCGCGCCGACGGCAGCTTCGTCATCACCAAGCCCGAAGGCACTGGCGGGCTGGTCTGCCACTCCACGGTGGGCGAGCAGATGCTCTATGAAATCGGCGACCCGCGCGCCTACATCCTGCCCGATGTGGTGTGCGACTTCACCAGCGTCACGCTGACGCAGATCGGCCCCGACCGCGTCGAGGTCAAGGGCGCGCGCGGCCTCCCGCCGACCGATCAGGCCAAAGTCAGCGTCACCTACGCCGACGGCTTTCGGGCCATGAGCTTGTTCATGATCGGCGGCATCAATGCCGGCGCCAAGGGGCAGCGCGTCGGCGCCGCAATGCTGGCGCGCATGCGGCGACACTATGCACAGCGCGGTTGGCCCGACTTCACCGAAACTTGTGTCGAGGCCATCGGCGCTGAAGACACCTACGGCCCCCACGCTCGGCCCGATGCGCGCGAAGTGATGCTCAAGGTCGGCGTGCGCCACCCGGTCAAGGACGCACTCGAACTGTTTTCGCGCGAAGTGGCGCCGATGGCCCTGATGTCGGCCCCGGCCATCACGGGCTTCACCGGTGGTCGACCCAAGGTGCAACCGGTGGTTCGGCTGTTTTCCTGCCTGATCCCCAAGACCCAGCTGGCCGCGAGCATCGACATGGGCGACAAGACCGTGGCGGCACCGCCATGGCACGGCCAGGCGTTTGATCCGGCGACCCTGCCCCAGGTCGGCGGCCCGCTGCCTGCCGCCGACGCCTATGCGCGCGGCACGCGCATAGTGCCGCTGGTGAAGCTGGCCTGGGGCCGCAGCGGCGACAAGGGCGACGCCGCCAACATCGGCGTCCTGGCGCGTCAACCCGGCTACCTGCCTTTCATCCGCGCCGCCCTGACCGAGCAGGCCGTGGCGGCCTGGTTCGCCCACCTCGTCAAGGGCAGCGTGCAGCGCTTTGACCTGCCCGGCACGCACGCGCTGAACTTTCTGATGCACGAAGCCCTGGGCGGCGGCGGCATCGCTTCGGTTCGCATGGACTCGCAGGGCAAAGCCTTTGCGCAGATGCTGCTCGATTTTCCAGTCCCGATCCCAGCCGACTTGGCACTTTGACAACTTTCGCCCCTGCCCCCAATCCAAGACAGAGAAATACACCATGAACACCTCGGCCACTACCGCGATAGCCAACACGGCTTCCACCGCCTTGAGCGCGCGTATCCGCGACGTGCAGGAAGCCACCCGCGGCGTCACCACCCTGTACCCGCGCAGCTACATCCTCCAGTGCATCAAGGAAGATCGCTTCCCCGACGAGCTGTGGCAAAAGCTCGGCGAGTTCGGCCTGCTCGGCCTGTCCGTCCCGGAAGAGTATGGCGGCTCCGGAGGCGGCGTACTGGAGATCACCGCGCTCAATGAAGCGCTGGCTTTGGCCGGCGTGCCCACGCTGTTCCTGGTCGTCACAGGGCTGGGCCGGGTACCGATCATGCGCCACGGCACACCCGAGCAGATCAGGAAATACGTCACGCCGACTTGCACCGGCGAGAAGAAGTTGTGTTTTGCCATCACCGAGCCCAATGCCGGCACCAACAGCTTTGCCATGACCACACTGGCCACACCGGACGGCGATGGCTGGGTGCTCAATGGCCAGAAGGTCTTCATTTCTGGCGCGCGCGATGCCGACTACATGCTGGTGATCGCTCGCACCACCAAGGCAGGCGAGGTGAAGCATCGCACCGACGGCATCTCGCTGTTCGTGCTTGACATGAAAACGCCCGGAATCCAGCTGACGCAACTCAACATCCAGGTCGAAACCGCCGAGCGCCAGTACATGGTGTTCTTTGACAACGTCAAGCTGCCCGCCGACGCACTGATCGGCGAAGCCGGCAAGGGCGCCAAGCTGATGTTCGAAGGCCTGAACTCGGAGCGCCTGCTGGCCGCTGGAGCCGCAATCGGCTTGGGCGACTATGCGCTGGCCAAGGCGGTAGCCTATTCGAAGGAGCGTAAGCCCTTCGGCAAGCCAATTGGCTCCTACCAGGCACTGCAGCACCGTATGGCGCAGGCCAAGGCGCAGATCGAGGCAGCGCGGCTGATGACCTACAACGCCGCCGAGCGCTTCGACGCCGGCGAGGATGCTGGTGCCCACGCCAACATGGCCAAGCTGCTGGGCTCGCAAGCGGCGGTGGCCGCCGTAGAGGCCGCGCTGCAAACCCACGGCGGCTACGGATTCGACCGCGACTACGACATCATCACGTTGTGGCCCATGGTGCGCCTGCTGGAAATCGCGCCCATCAACAACGAGATGCTGCTCAACTACATCGGCGAACATGTATTGGGCTTGCCTAAGTCATACTGAGCCGATGGCCGTCATCCCCGGTACCGACCACCCAGACCGAGACCGATGTTCGCAATACGGTCGAGGCCTCCGTCCGCCGTTTTCGGGGTCGCCTGAGCTTTCGACCCGACATCATTGGCAGGCCTCGCTACTCGTTTTCGGATGATGTGTGCCGTGCGCTCCCTCCCCACTTTCGAAGCAGCCAAGCGGCCGCGAGGCCGCCCACGCAAGACGCCGCAGGAGCGAAATGAAGGCAATCGCCGCCAAGATGTCGTCAAGGCCGCGGCCAAACTGTTTCGACGCTACGGCTTCAACGGCACGAGCACGCGCGACATCGCCTGCGCCGTCGGCATGCATTCCGGATCACTGTTTTGTCACTTCAAAAGCAAGGATGCGCTATTGCATGAAGTGATTCAGGAAGGCATGCGCAGCGCGATGGCGCGCCAGATGATCGTGCTACTTGCCGAGCATGACGCTGTGACCACGCTGCGGCAATTGATCCGATCGCATTTCGAAACGATTCTGGGACCAAACAGCGACTTCATGCATGTGGTGCTCTACGAGTCGCGCTACCTCAATGCTATGCAACACAAAGTCATCGCGAAGCTGCAAGGTGAATACGAAGCGACATGGACGTCCGTGCTCCAAGAGCTCTCGCTGACTGGCTGCTTGCAGGTCGAGGTTCCGGTTGCGCGCCATTTGATCTTTGGTGTGCTGAACGGGTCAGCGCAGTGGTTCAAGTCTGAAATGGGAATCTCGATTGATGACCTGACCGACGCAGTGGTGGCCCTGTGCATACACGTCCCCCCGGCAAAGCCGGACTTGATGTTGAACGCGCCTTTGGGCGTCAGGCGGTGTATCCGGACGACGCCAACACCGTGGCCGATCTGCCCAGCCAGGCCGAACTCGTGAAGTACAAGAGCCAGGGCATCAACATCATGGCGCCGCCGGTCTTCGCCCTGCTGAGCACCGACACTTCAGAGTGGATCGCGCCCTCGCAGTACGCGCGAAACGCCCGCTCGGCCGGTCTGGACATCATTGCCTGGACCCTGGAGCGCTCGGGTCTGCTGGCCGATGGCGACAACGGCCTGTATTACCAGACGTTCGATTCGGCCATCAAGACCTAAGGCGACATGATGCGTGTGCTCGACGTGCTCGTCCGCGAGGCGGGTGTGATTGGCGTTTTCTCGGACTGGCCAGCCACGACTACGTCCTACGCGAACTACTCCAATCAGCGGTAGTCTTCATTGGCGCCCGGCGTTCTTCTCCATGGCGGAGATACGGCATGACTGTCGGCCGCAACCACCACAACAAGGTGGAGACAAGAAGATCGCGCCATGACACTACCTGAAAGCGAGTCACAGTCGTAGAGCCGAACAGCGCAGAAGGTGTTCCACTTGACGTCGCTGGGTCGCGCTGATCCTGCCGATCATGTGAATGTCGCGAACGGTTCAGCTCAGCTGAAGCAGCGAATTTCGCTTGGTCCTGGGGCCTGTTTGTAAAGCCGCACATAAGAATTGACAACCTACTGATAGGTAGTACAATGGCGCGTTACAAAAATCGTCAATAGAACACTCAATGAAAATCTACGACATCAAAGGCTTTCCAAACCCACTGCGAGTCCGCATCGCTCTGGCAGAAAAGGATGCAACGGACAAGGTTGAATTCGTCCCAGTGGATGTGATGAGCGGCGAGCACCGCTGCGATGCTTTCAAAGCGAAAAATCCGGATGCTACCGTGCCCCTGCTGGAGCTTGACGACGGCACCTGTATCGCCCAGTGCAACGCCATCACTGAATATATCGATGGCGTTTTCGATGGTCCTTCCCTAACCGGCGCAACCCCAAAGGAGCGTGCCCGCATCACGATGATGAATCTGCGGGCAGAAAACGGTTTGATGAACGCGGTCGGCGCCTATTTCCATCACGCTACTCCCGGCCTTGGTCCGGATCTGGAGACCTGGCAATGCGCCGAATGGGGCAACAAGCAGAGGGAAGTTGCTAGCGCTACCATGGCCTATCTGGATAGCGTTCTGTCGGAAAATGAGTTTCTCGCAGGCGACAACTTCTCTATCGCTGACATCACTGCCTTTGCGGGTCTGGCGTTTGCGGATTTCGCCAAGGTTGAAATCCCCGAGTCCCTGGTCAATCTCCATGCTTGGCGTGCAAAGGTTGCAGCCCGTCCTTCGATTGCCGGTTAATGCGCGATCTCCGGGTTGTAGGGGTCAAAGGAGTGGGTTTCATGGAGATCAACGCAGATTTTTCCAAGCGTGTTGTGGTGCATTCGCGCGAGTTGGAATGGCGACCCTCGCCCATGAAGGGGGTAGAGCGGCGCATGCTGGACCGAATTGGGGGCGAAGTTGCCCGCGCCACGACCATCGTGCGGTATGCGCCGGACAGCAAGTTCTCGGCACATACCCATACGGGGGGCGAGGAGTTCATCGTGCTCGATGGAGTGTTTCAAGACGAGCACGGTGATTTTCCTGTCGGCACCTATGTGCGCAACCCCCCAACGACGTCCCATACGCCAGGCTCTGACGAGGGATGCACGATCTTTGTGAAATTATGGCAATTCGACATGGCGGATCGCACACAGTTTCGCAAGGACATGGAAGCCGAACTGGGCACCCCGGTGGATGGCATTGCCAGCGCAATGCTATATGAGGACCATCGTGAGACCGTCAGTTACAGCAGGCTTGAGGCGGGCGCAACTCTGAAGTCTGAGGTGTCCGGCGGGATAGAGCTGCTGGTGATAAACGGCGCTCTCACCGTGGAAGGCGAGATACTGGGAAAGCACACTTGGCTGCGCCTGCCCGAAGGCCAAAGCTTGTCCGCGATGGCGACGGGCGATGGCGCGAAAATCTGGATGAAGACAGGACACCTGCCATTTGCCAAAGCACCCGCTGCTTAGCCATGGCTACGGCAGATTCCCCGGCAGAGCTTACAGCACCACCGCTACCGACCCGCGGGTGTCTATCGTGACGACTGTGTGGCCAACAAAGACGAATCGGTTGTCCTTCGCTGGCGAGGTGTCTTGAGCGATGCTGACCGATACCCTGATCATCGGTGGTGGCCTGTCCGGGCTGGCCTTGGCTGCAAAGCTTGCTGCACAAGGCCGCGATTTCCTTTTGGTCGAGGCGCGTGACCGCTTGGGCGGTCGCATCCTGACCGTGCGCGAGGGTGCCGCTCATTTTGATCTGGGTCCCACGTGGTTTTGGCCAGGACAACCCAGGATCGCAGCGCTCACCGAACGCTTAGGGCTGTCCCGGTTCGATCAGTTCTGTCAGGGCGATGTGATCTTCGAGAATGAGCAGGGCCGTGTTCATCGTGGACGAGGGTATGCCTCAACGCAGGGGGCCTGGCGGCTGGAGGGGGGGTTGGGCGCCTTGATCGCGGCCCTTGAGAATGAGGTTCCGGCGCAACGACGCCGTGTTTCGACAACGATCCGTATGCTAACCCGGGCAGCACCGGGGATCATCGCAACGTCTGAGGATGGCGTGAGCATCCAGGCACGGCGGGTGGTTCTGGCCCTGCCCCCGCGCATGGCCGTAAGAATGTCCTTTACGCCGACGCTGCCAATCGCTGCGTTGACAGAGCTGGAGGGAATCGCAACCTGGATGGCAGGCCATGCCAAGGCCGTGGCTGTCTATGATCGGCCTTTTTGGCTTGAGGCTGGCCTTTCCGGTGATGCCATGAGTCGTCATGGTCCGGTGGTCGAAATCCATGATGCCAGCCCGGCCTCAGGCGGGCCTTATGCCCTTTTCGGGTTCATCGGCGTGCCGCCCAGGGCGCGATCCGACCAACAGGCCCTGCGCCGACAGATACAGGCCCAGTTGATCCGTCTGTTCGGACCAGAAGCCGCCACACCAAGTATTCTGTGTCTCAAGGACTGGGCTTATGACCGCTTGACAGCGACCGAACTGGACGGACAGGCGCCACATGTCAACTCGCAATACGGTTTGCCCCGCGTTCTCAATGGACTTTGGGATGGCGATTTGATCCTTGCCGGGACCGAGGTGGCGCCTAAATTCGGAGGATACCTTGAGGGGGCGCTGGAAGCATCGGAGCTGGCGCTGGCAAACCTAGGACACATAGAAAGGTGAAATGACAACGAACAGAGACACCAGAGTCGCCCTGATGGATTTTGCTGAACACGCAGCCCGGTCACGGGGTTTCGACGGCTTCAGCTATGGCGATATGGCAGAGGCGATCGGCATTCGAAAAGCGTCGATCCACCACCATTTTCCGACCAAGGCCAATCTTTCCGAAGCATTGATCGAGCGATATCAGACCAACCTGCAGCATCGCCTGGCCGAGATCGAAGCAACCCACGCCACCGCCGGTGCACGCCTCAAGGCCCTGATTGCCCTGTACCGAGCAGCCCTGGATGATGGCCGCACCGTTTGTCTGTGCGTTGCCTTTTCAACCAGCCGGGAAAGCTTGTCTGAAGTGGTCATCGCCAAAGTCAGCGCCGTCCGCGCAATGATCCTGCAATGGATCACTGCGACGTTCGAACTCGGCCAAAGGGACGGGTCCATATCGGCAATCCTTGATCCGGCATACGAGGCGCCCGCGACCCTGGCCATGCTGGAAGGTGCCCATCTCGCAGCGCGTACTGAAGAGGACCTTGTTGCGTTTGACGTCGCAACCCGACTGCTGAACGCCCGTTGTCAGTAGCTTTGGTCCAGTTCGTGCGCTTTTATTGGGCTACTCGCCCTCTTCCTTTAATTCTGACGTCTCCCCCGAATTCCGGACTTTTCAAAACTAGAGGCACGGTTGCTTTCCGGCAAGCCCGAAGGGGCGCAAGGAGAAGCAATGAAGAGGTCGAGATTTATCGCCTACATGCACATGGGCCAACGGCACGTCTTCCTCCTGCCCGTCGGGCTGGATGCGCCGCGCGGTCTTGGGCGCCAGCCCCAGCAGCGAGCGAATGGCCGCCGAGGTTTGCGCACGCGCCTTGAGTTCCAGCAGCTGGCCCAGCAAGGTGAGCGAGATGATCACCGCCGCCGCCTCGAAGTACACCGACACGCGCCCCATCGAAACGAACGAATCGGGAAACACCTGGGGCGCCACCGTGGCCACCACGCTGTAGACAAACGCCGAACCCGTGCCCAGGCTGATGAGGATCCACATGTTGGGGCTGCGGTTCAGCACCGACTGTGCGCCCCGCACAAAAAACGGCCAGCCGGCCCACAGCACGATGGGCACGGTGAGCACGAGTTCGATCCAGCTCTGGGTCGCCATCTCGAACCAGCCGAAGCTGTGGCCGAACATCGCCAACACGGCCACCACCACCGTGAGCGGCAGGGTCCACCAGAAGCGGCGCTGGAAATCGAGCAACTCGGGGTTCTCGGCCTCGTCCAGCGCCGGCATGACCGGCTCCAGCGACATGCCGCACTTGGGACAGTTGCCCGGCTGGTCCTGTCGGATCTCCGGATGCATCGGACAGGTGTAGCCCGTGCCTTCCAGCGGAGATGTCACAGGTAGAGAGGCCGGCGCACCCGGGCCTCCAGCGTGACGGTGTTCGTGATGACGATGTGACTCCATGGCATGGCTCCAATCTTCAGGCTGGCTTTGCCAAGCCCGTGGTGGGGTCAACTGCAGCAGCAACCGCCCTTGGGCGCAGCTGGCGGTGGCGGACTGTCGGTTGCCTGACCCGACGGGGCGCCATTTGTGACCACCTCGCTTTCGTAGCGCCTTGCCGCCAATGCAGAAATCAGCTGCGATGGCGCCACGTTCGCCTCAGCTGTGACCCTCACACGGCCAGCTCGCAGATCCACTGCGACGTCTTGCACACCGTCGATTGGAGCCAGGGCCGTCGTGACGCGCTGGACGCAGGCACCGCAGGTCATGCCCTGCACATCGAGATCGATGATGTTCATCGTGATCTCCTTCACTTGCCGGCGGGCGGCATGGTTCCATCCGGCATGCGCTGCATCATCATTTCCATCATGGTCTGCATCAGGTCCATGCGCATCTCCATCATCTGATGGTGCTTGGACATGTCCATGGGCATGTCCTTCATGCCCGCCATTCCCGGCATGCCCGCCTTGCCGTGCATGCTGCCCATCCCCTTCATGCCTTTCATCATGGCCATGCCTTCGTGCATGGTTTTCATGTGCTCGGCCATCAAGGCCTGGCGCTCTGCTGGCGTCTTGGCATTCATCATCTTGTCGCGCATGGCCTGCATGTCTTTCATGTGGTCGTGCATGGCTGACGGCGCCCCAGACGGTGCCACAGCTGCTAGATGCGCAGCGTGTTGATCTGCATTGGCCGCCGACATGGGACCCGCTGCCGGGGCGTTGGGGTTCGCGCAAGCGGTCAGCAAGACGGCGGTCGAAAGCGTGAGGAGGGTGTGGATGGTTTTCATGATGGTGTTCTTGAAGGAATGGGGGAGCCGCCGCAGGCGGCAACAAAGGGGATGCCAGACAGGAGATGGGACGCCATCTGGGTGACCCAGACAGCAAGAGCGCTCTTCGCAATGGGCTGCGAAGCGGTCTACAAGGTCAAACGATGGGGTCGCGCAGCGATGGGCGAAGCCATGTGCGGGGGTCTGGTGGCGTGTACCCGCAGCTGAACTGCGGTGGGTGTGGCCATGGTTGGCGCCCCAGTCCGCGAAAGCACGCCCACCCAACCCGAACTGCCGTCGGCGAGGGGCTGATCGACCTTGGTGATGGCCAGCGGTGCTTCATCACAGAACCTCAAGCATCCCGCATCAACAGGGTCGCTTTGTGCGCGGTGATGGCCTTGTGCAACCGATTCATGGTGTGGTGACACCGTTGAAGAATCGTGACCGCCGTGGTCAGGCTCGCTCAAGAGGCAGGCATTGGCCACCCCGGCGCCCAATGCAAACAGCCACACCGCCAGGATGATCCTGGTGGCATGGCGCAGCGAGCGGCGGTGAATGTGCATCTTGGTCAGACGAACTGTGGAAACAATTCAAGGCTAAACATGTGGGCTCAAGCCGTCTTGATGCAAATCAAGAAAGCTGGCCGGAAGACGGTCCCCGACCAATAAAGTGTGCGGCGGCGCAGCACGATGGTCGGTTCGCCACCGAACAGACTGGAAGGCTGGCACTGGCCACACCGGTGCAGTACTGGCTGGACGCGCGCCTCTACCGCGCGGGCTGGAATGCCGTGCGAGCAGGTGCCGGCAACATGGACCTGTTGGTGGCCCAGGGTACCAGCGCCGGATACGGCCTGAGCGTCTATCTGCTGTTCAAGCACGCGGAGCACGGCACGCCGCACCCGTACTTCGAAGCCGCAGCGGTGATCGTCACACTGGTTCTGCTGGGCAAATGGCTCAAGTCGCGCGCCAAGCGCCATACCACCGCCGTCATCGCGGCGCTCAACACCCTCAAGCCCAAGGTGGCACGCGCACGTATGCCTTATGGCAACGTGGATATTGCGATTTCGCAGGTAAAGATCGGGGGCATCGTGGTGGTGCGCCCGGGAGAGCGTATTCCGGTCGACGGTGTAGTCACCATCGGCTCCAGCCGGGTGGACGAATCGCTGATCACAGGCGAGAGTCTGCCGGTGGCCAAGCACGCGGGCGACAAGGTCACCGGCGGCGCCGTCAATGCCCGGGTACTGCTGCGGGTGGAAACCACTGCGGTGGGCGCGGAGTCCACGCTCTCGCGCATCGTTCGTATGGTCGAGTCGGCGCAGGCCGAGAAAGCGCCGCTACAGCGTAGCGTTGACCGCGTGAGTGCCGTCCTTGTTCCGGTGGTGCTGTTGATCGCGTGTCCGCGTGCCGTGGGCCGTGGACCTTGCGACGTCCACAGGCAGCATGGCCGGCACCGGGGTGGCCGTTCGCCAAGGCATCCTGATCAAGGATGCCGAAACTCTGGAGGTCGCGCACAGTGTCGACACCGTCGCGATCGACAAGGCGAGCACGTTCACCGAAGGCAAGTCGACGTTGGTCACGGCGCTGGCAGCGCCCGATCATGAAGATAGTCTACTGTCCTGGAGCGCCGCTATCCAGGCCGGCAGTGAGTACCCGCTGGCGCGCGCCATATGAACGCCGCCGAAGAAGCTAGTCTAGTGTTGCTCTCCTCTACCAAAGTAAGCGACGTTCCCTGGCGCGGCATGTCGGCCGAGGTGCAGGGTCGTGCATAGGCTCAGCATGCTGGGTAGATAACCAGAAAACGCACACCAGGGCCGTGACCTTACCGTGCCGACCAAGAGGTCATACGGCAAATTCCTTGGTTCGGACGGGCCAAGCCCGGAAGCACGAGCGGTGGCAGAAACGTTCATTCCAAAACCAACCACTTGAAAAAACGTCTTTGACTGCGGAAATTCGTCTACCAACGCCCGTATCCACGGAAAAACATCTACTCAGACGCGGGCGTCGATGTATGCCGCAAAGTGCTCGCCTACGACGGACTCCACCCTGGCAAGTTGCTCATCGGTCAGGCCTTCCGCCAGTTTGCGCTTGCGTTTGGACAGCGTGCCGTTGCCCTGAACGATGACATCGATGAGGGTATTCAGCTGGGACTGGCGCATGTCCAGCCAGGCTTCCAAGTCCTTGACCGTGTTGTCGTGAGCGCGCAGGTAGATCACCTCGGACAGCAGATCCTCTTCAACGCACAGCTTGCAGCATTCCAGGATGAATTCGCACAGATCGGTTGCGTCGAAGTAAGCGTACAGCCACTGCGGCTGTGGTGACTTGACCAGGATCGTTGCGCTATCGCCGTCCAGCATGTATTCCAGCAGATCCGTGCGTGGGCGTGAATAGCTCTTCAACAGCTTCGAGTAGCGCTCAAGCTGGCTCAGCATGCGGGCCGACAAAGGCAGCACGACGCCCCCGGGGGTGAAACCGGCCTGGCGAAGCACGTGGTGGAGCAAGAACCGGTGCAGTCGCCCGTTGCCGTCAAAGAAGGGGTGCACAAACACCAGACCGAACGAGGCGCAAGTGGCCGCGACAACAGGATCGAGCTCGCCGTTGGACGCGGCTGTTGCCAGTGCGGCAACGTCATCCATCATGGGGTCGACCAGTGCGACGGGCGGTGGAATGAAGTCTGCGATGTTGCGCATACGCCCTGGACGGGACAACCAGTTCTGCTTGGGGCGGTACTGGTACTCCGCTGCGTGGTCGCTGACGATCTGGTTCTGCCAGGCACACAGTTGCTCTTCCGTGAGTGGGCCGGGTTCGCCGGCGGATTCCAGCAGCTTGCGAAACCGGCCCGCGCGATGGCTGTCGGGGATTTCGTTTTCGATGTTGTAGGTCGAGCGAGTCTCGGACAGGTAGAGGTAGTCCACCGCGCGGGCCAGCATCTCGGGTTCGATGCTGCTCATGGCGGTTTTCACCTTCTCAGCAAGTCCCTCCTCCAGCAAGGCTGTAAGCCGAGGCGTTCGACGAACGAGCGGGCTGTACGCGCGACCACCAAGCACGTTGTTGATGATGCCGAACTTGGCGTCCAGCACCTTGGGCCCGCAAACATGGTGCACCGGGTCGAGCAAGAAAATTCGCGGGTTGCCGGCGGGCATGTCGTAGTCCAACTTGTGCTCAGAGAGCCATTCCACGAGGTGGCCAGCCATTCGAGAGTAACGCGAGCTGGGCATGGCATGCAGCCATTCCTGTACGCCGTCACGAGCCTCTTGATGTTCAAAGAGCGCCCCCAGCACCGTCAGGTTCAAGTGCTCTCGCTTGAGCGCAAAGGTGAGTTGGCCCGTATATGCCTCGGGATCGCTCAGGCGCCTCAAAGGCAACTCGATGCGCTCACTGCCGTCTGGGGTGAAGGTATGCCTTTCCAGCGTCTGCTCGGTCGCCACAAAAATCCGCTGCAGAGGCGGCACGCGCAAACCGAAACGTCGGATTAACGACTCGTAACCCAAGTACAGGCGAGGAGTGGGATGCGGCATGGGTTTTGTGTGTTGGAGCGACCAGCAGGACGTTGCAATCGCCAGAACATCTTTGAAACTGGAAAAACATCTACATGTTATCAATCGTTCGGCAAAACGTCTACAGCCGCCGACCAACGTTCCACTGAGAGGCCGCACTTGTGGCGCTCAACAGACCGGCTGCGGTGTCGAGACCAGCACATGGATTGAGCAACTCATGCCATGCGAGAAAAAGGCGCCTCTCCTGCCGCCATAAACTCCACGTACTGCGCGAATGGCGCAGCGTCCTATTTACCCAACCGTGGAGTCACAAAAGAATGGCCACTGCAAAGAAGGCAGCCCCCAAGGCAGCCGCGAAGAAGACCGTCACCAAACAGGTGAGCGTGCTCAAGCCGATCAAGGAAACTTTCAACAAGACCACGCTGGTCGCCCACCTGGTGCAAGCCTCCGGTGCCGAGCCCAAAACGGTCAAGGCCGTGCTCGGCTCACTGGAGGCGGCCATCCTCGCGTCTTTGTCCAAGAAGGGCGCGGGCGAGTTCACTTGGCCAGGCGTCTTCAAAGTCGCTGCCACCCAAGTGCCTGCCAAGAAGGCCCGCAAGGGAATTGACCCATTCACCAAGGTCGAGCGCATGTTTGCCGCCAAGCCCGCATCGGTCAAGGTCAAGGCTCGCTTCTTCAAGAAGGTCAAGGACGCCGCTCTGTAATCGGCGCTGATCTCGTGCAAAGGGGGCTATCGTGCCCTCTTTCTCTTTTCGAGCAGTCTGCGGCCAGCCTCGCCGTGTCCCAAGCTTCGTTTGCGGGCCGTCGCGGACTCAGCCCTTTTCAATTTCCGCCTGGACCAGCTGTACATACATATCCACCAGAGCACTGGCCTGAAGTTGCAACTGCAGGCGTTCGTCGACGTTGTCGGGCTTGTGAAATCGGCCGTAGGCGACCGAACCCTTCATGAAATGGCCCTCCGTGTCACCGCGGGCGCAGAAGCTGCGTCGAAGGCAGTCCAACGCGCTCTCCAGCGCAGCACGGTGGGCACCCTGTTTGAACTGCGCCGCGAACGCGCGAGCGCCCTCCTCCAAGTCGCTGCCGTACTGCAAAACGTGGATGAGATCCCCCACGTCCTTGTTCGCGCCGCGCTGGTCGAACGCGATGGCCTTGAGCACAACAAATGCCAGCTGGTTGGCGTAGTGAATGCGCTCCACGGCAACGCCCTTGCCGTCCAGCAGTTGCGCTTTCACCTCTTTCGTTTCATAGAGGGTTTGCGCAATCGACATGTGAGGGATGGCCATCGCCGAAATCGATTCCGCACCCAGCGAGCGAAGCCGCGCGGGTTCGTCGCCAGTCGCATCGCACAGAAACTCCACGCGCACCGGCACGCCCCGCTCTGTCTTGGCCTCCCACTGCCATGAGGACACACCGCCCTGCTCCCTTTTCATCTTCGAAAACCCACGTTCTTTGAGGCGGGTCGAGATGGGGGTGTAGTCCTCGCCGGCGGCGATCACGGCGAGGTCGATCACCAGATCAAGGTCAGAGGTGCCCGCGTGCGCTGGCACCTCGGGCGGGCTCTCCGGGGTGAGATACCTGGGCACCAGTCCACCGACCAAGCGTACCGTGTCCTTCAGGCTGCCCATGCACCCGAGTACGGTGACCAGCGCCTGTTCACAAGCCTCGGTGACTTCAAGTGAATAGCCCGACGCGCTTTCTGGCTTGGAGTCAGACATCGCGTGCACCTCCAGCGAGAAGTTGCTTCTTCACTTGGCCTGCCAGTTCCCCGCTGCGCCCGCCTGCGTTTGCCAGTTCCAAGTATTGGACAACCGGGCTGGCAAACCATCCCGGTCGATCAGCCAGGTGGAGGCGATGCTGCAGAGCGAAATCTTCGCACTCGTGGAGAGTGACGTTAAAGCCTCTGTCGGCGCGCTTGAGTCCCAGCTGCTCGGCAACAGCCGAGGTCGCCCCTAGCGGCACGATCAAGTCATAGCCGCTGACGGCGGTGAGAAGTTGCGCAATGCTGTTCGCAGCGTACTGTCCAGTGAAGGCCCAGTCATTGTGATGTCCTTCTCCCATACGTTTGGCCAGCATCTCCCCAAGGGAGGCCGGGTTCTGGGTGAAGGCGAACCAGCGGGGCTTGCTGACCTTTCTGCTCCCCCAGTCCTTTGCCCATGTGTCCAGAAGGACCTCTGGATCCGTTAGCTGGCGGCGCACACTGCGCCCGTTTCCTTCGCTCTGGACCATGCCGCGCTTCTCCAACTCGCGCATGAGCACAGAGACCGTATTTGGGCTGGCACCTGACGCCTGCGCGAGGTCGGAGCCTGTGCGCCAGGCGTCCCAGTGCAGCAGCAGGGCGTGCAGCACTTTTTCGCGCTCGGGCGTAAAAAGAGAGCCTACGTCCCGCCAACTGGGCTTCAGGGGGGGGCGGTCGATGAGCAGTTGGCGCGCGCCCAACCGAATGGAGAGGCTGCCGCTGCCGTCGAAGTAGCCGATACCGGCGGACTCCAGCGATTTTCGGGCCCCTTCGCTGAGCGATTCCGCCCAGACCATGACCTGGTTGATGCGCGGGTCAGCGCCAGCGAAGTCAGCGAGTTGCCTTCGCGCCACCTCGATATCCCGCGGAAAGGCGTGTCGCTTGAATTCAACCAGGACATGGTTCTGCTCGCCGTCGATGGTGATCGCCAGACCAAGGTCACCGCGGCGCCCGTCGCGCAGCCTGGGTTCGTGCTCGACCTCCATGCTCTGAACCGGGAATCGTTCACTGAGTGCTGTGCGGAAGTGATCGAGGAGCTTTTCGGTGGCGTGGCGTTCCTGAAGCATGGAGCGACCTCCGTGATGATGTGCTGTACAGCGTATTTATGCGTTCAGAGATATGATACGCTGAAAATGCTCAATACGCTGTACAGCTTATGAATAGCGCCGTAAGCCAGAACGTGAGGAGGAAGCGTTCAAACGCGACTGCTGCCATGCCTCATGCGGGGAGCCGCCTACAACCGCCCAACAATGATCAACTCGCGTCTAACGGCACACCCGAATTCCATAATGCGATCTCCAACACCTGCAGCAGCCGATTGGTCCTTGGTTTAACGAGTCGTTGCGAGCCTCGCTTGCTCAGTAGTCCGATGCCGGAATGGAACAGCGCAACACAGAAGTGCTGGGGATGTTGCGCTGACGCGTAGACCACGCCATCCAGCGCCATCGCTCTGCACTCGACGGCCAGCTCCTGTGTTTGCGTTATTCGTAGCGACTGCAGCACGGGGTAGGGCTCGGCAAGGCCGCGCAGGTCGGCCAAACGCAATGAGCCTGTTGTCACGAACTCAACCAGGCATCTGCGGCGCAGATCAGAAAGGGCTCTGCTCACAGTTTCACGCCTGAGCAACGATTCGTAAAGCGCTGTCTCGGGGCTATCTGCCGAGTAGGCAACAGGCTCGTTTGACAAACAAAATCGACCTTGCATCAAGCCGACGGGGGGCATGGACAAACCATTCATTCGCAGACTACTGGCTCGGGGCCGGATCAGCTGGACGCGGTGCAGTACGCAGGGGGATGGGAGTTCTACAACGGGTGGGTTCAGGTCTTTGAATTTCATGTGCAGGCAAGCTCAATGCCCTTCTGCTGTTGCCAGATCAACGATGCGACGGCCAGGCACGCCCTGCTCCAGGGCGATGCGTGGCGCCAGTCCGTCAAGTGCGTCGTGCGGCGTTTCCAAAAACGACAGCATTTGCCAACCATCGGCGGTGCCCAAGGCTTCAGACAGCGCCTGAATCACCGGGAAGACGTAGGGCTCAAACTGCCATTTCGGAATCTTGAAGCCACGACGCAAATGCGTCACGCCGATGCAGCGGCCACTCTTGATCCAAGCGTTGATCGTCACGCGGGTCGTCCCGCTTAGCTCCGCCGCTTCTTCAGTCGTGATCATGTCCGAGGCAATGATTCGTTGGCGCCGGTACTCGGCACCACGGCGCAACAACACAGTCGTCTGCGCCTCACTGGCGTAGGGGTCGACCGTACTGGAGCGATGTGGGTTGAGAGAGTCAAGGGCAACAGAAAAAGGAGAAGTCAATGTGTTCATGGCGGTCGTGTCTTGAACACCCGTTCAGGGTGCATTGCGCATATCGGGCTTGCTGCTGCCGAAGAACCCAGGCTGCTTGACCTGGCGTTGATGCGAGGCCTGAGAGAGCGGCCGATCGCACGCAGTTGCTCTCGCAATCACAGGTGCACTGCCCTTGGGTGGAATGAGCGCGTTCCACACATCGTCAAGCCACCTACTACAGGTGCGCTGCGCAATCTCGCTGGTGGCACGCACCGCCAGGAACACCTTCATGATGGCTAGGGCGATTTTTGAGGGCTCAAACGATACGACGGCCCCATTGCGGCGAATGATTTGGTAACAGGCAAAGACGCTGGACCTCGCAGGGTGGCCAGATTTCGTGGGTTCGTCCCAAGTCAGCATGTGTGCTCTCCGGTTCACGAGCTGCCTCGTTGCAGCGCGTAAAGGCATTCTCGATCACTTCGATTTGTACGTCAAGTTCGTAAAGTTCGTTAATCTCATCGGCCTATGTGTGCAGCTCGACGACGGTGTGCCAACCACTCCTAGACGCTCGCGATTACAGATTCGGCTATCCGGCACGGGCGGCACGGGCCCAGGATAAAATGGCAATTTAGGAGCCACGGGTGCCCAACTAGCATTAACACAACGCAGTCGGCTATCGCGGGAATTGATCACTCTCGATCTTTTGCGGACACCACGCTCAAGATTGACGTGAAGTACTGGCAACCCCTGAGGCGTACCAATCGAGGAAGCGACGCTGAACACGCTCATGGGTGTTCGCGTCGTTCGCGCGAGGTTCGAAAGGTGCGTAAATATGAACGTACAGTGTGTGCTGACGGGCGTACGACTCACCACCACGAAGATGGTTACGCCGGACATCGCGCCACTCCAGCGCCTGTGGACTTGCAATGAGAGTGCGCACCCATGCCGGATCGACAACCCGACCCACCCAAGAATAGAGGGTGGTCAGTTCGCCTGCGTCCATGCTGCGCAATTCGATGATGAGACGCTCGGTGGCGAGCATGTGGATACCGACGTCGATACGGTGCACGAGACCGACCTCGGGCGTGCATTTGGATATGCGTTTATGCGAGCATTCGGTGGTGAATTTTGGTTCAACGCAATGGGATGGTTTGGTCGCTACGGTTGTCATTTCGTGATCTCCTTTCATCCAAGCTCTCACGAAATCTCTCCACGTCAAGTCCACAAGATCCTCTTTTTGCAGATCCTCTCGCTCAGATGTCGATGACCAAAATGAGATGGACATCGACTCACACTGCACTGCCGCAGGCCCCCTGCCGCCGAGGACCTCAGCCCAGCGGAAGGACCAGGCTCACTGGCTGGTTCTCATCGCTCCAGCGCCGGTCGTAGGCGGTGGTTGTCGTGATGCAGGCGTGCCCCAGGAAGTGCCGCACTTCGTTGAGATCGGCGCGCTCACGCAAAGCGAGCGTGGCGGCTGTGACCCGCAGCGCATGCGCAGAAAACCGCTCCCCCACCACTCCGATCTGCGCCAAGTAGGGCTGCACAATGCGCTGGGCCACAGCGCCCGCAGTGAGTCCAGAAGACTTGAGTGGTGTGTCGGGCTGCCCCTGACGCCGCGACTGATTAGAAGCGTTGGTCTGTAGATTTTGAGGACTCTTCGGCCTGCGCTCGAACGACGCGGTGTACGGCCCAATTTCCAGGGGCGCGCTGGTGCGTCGCCCGGTGCTGCCGCTGTCATTCAATAGTCCACCGTCTTCCTCGATAGGACGACCTTGAGGATTGACATCGCACCCGGCACCGGAGTGACGGCGGACAGCCTTCATCCGAACGAACAGGCGCTCATCGCTTTGAGGCTGTGCGCCCCTCATCGCCAGGTAGCGCTGCACCCTCTCGCGCATGAGGGGTGCAGCGGCAATGAACCGCGTCTTGCCACCCTTACCCAACACTCGCAGGTGCGACACACCCGCGCGCTGACAATCAAAATCCCGCACCCTGAGGGCCACCACCTCGGCGCGGCGCAGACCGCCCAGCAGCATGACGGCCAGGATAGCGCGGTCTCTGAGGCCCTTGAGCGTGTTCGCATCGGGCGCCTCCAGCAGGGCCTGGGCTTGCTCCAGTGAGAGCGCCGGGGTCCTGCCCTCGTGACTCTCCAGGCGTGGCCTGCGCACGCCGCGTGCCGGGTTCGTGGGGATGAGCTGCTCATCGACCAGATGCTCCAGCAGCGAGGACAGGGCCGCGAGCTTGCGCCGCTGCGTGCTCGGCGACAGGCCTTGGGCCTGCAGGTGGTGGCGCCAGGCCAGCACATGGGAGCGCGCGACCTGCAGCAACTCGGACGGGGTTTGCAACCCCGAGAACGCCGCAAAGTCCCGGACGTCGGCGGCGTAAGCGCGCCGGGTGCAGGTGCTGGCGAAGTTGGCCAGCCACTGGGTCTCGATGGTCATGAGACCCAGTTGTGCGAAGCGTGTGGCGCCTGCGGCAAGCTCGGGCCAGCACGGGGGCCTGTGGATGTGAGAGGCAATGGAATCGGAGGTGTGTTCGTGAGAGTGCATTGACGGTGGGTGTCTCCCCTTCCCTGCACGCTGCAGAAAAATCTGGGGGTCCCTGTATCGATAACATGTGTTTTCGATACGTCAAGGGCAGTAGCAGACACGGAACTTAGATATTCAGCTTCACCCTTAACCGCGGCTACGGCTTGCTGACGTGCGGGTCGTGCAGTCATGCCATAGACCAATGGATGAAGAAGTGCGTCAAGCGCAGAGAGCCCAATAGGTACAGGTCTCAAGCACGGCGATAGGCGCAGACCACCTGCTTCTTTTTGCCTACTTGAGCGCTCGGCTCGGCTTGCTTGCTGTCGCCTGCTTGGCCGTCTTATTTGCGGCGGACGTGCGCGCCGACTTGTCCTTCGGCTTGTGATACAGAGCGACCCCCATCGTCCGAACCTTGAAGTTCGTTCCCGAACTTTCGAGCTTGTGGTCCGAGTAGAAGGCCAGCTGGTTTCGCTTGCAATCGAGGCAGGTATGGCTCTTGGAAGTCAGATCGTCGCGCCAGGTGTCAAGCTTTGCGCGAGCGTCTGGCGTAGCTATCAAGTAGAAGATCAGCCCGCCCTGGTTGTGCGCGAAATTCCCCGAGGCGGGCACGTACCGCGTGGTCAGTTGAAGGAAGCCTTCATGGAAGTTACCGTCCTTCTTGGCTTCACCGATCCATGAAAACTCACCCATCTTCACCGACAGGTCGACGTGCCCGCCGGTCTTGCTATCGGCAATGGCTTCGTATCCATGCAGGCGGAGCCCGAAGAGGACCTCGGCGCTGAGGCGGTCTTCGCTGTCCTTCTGCCTGACCTCACGGCCTGCTTGCATTGAGTAGATAAGCTGATCGATGTCGTCGTAGAGTTGGTCAACGAACTCCTCGTAAGACCCTTCCTCACTGATCTTTGCGCGGCGCAAAGATGCCTGGACGGCGCGTTTCGATGAGTAGCGTTCAAAGTCTTGGAGCGATATCGATGTCATCGAGCCGCCTTCTTTTGAAGGCAAGCGCCTGGGGTGAAGCAGACCAGTATTTCCGCCTCACCGATCGGTTCGCCGTACTCCGGATGGAAGACCTCCTCGCCCCGCGAGTAGTGGTTCACCTCGTCATCCGGCAGTTCGAAGAACCCGCCGTTGAACTCGTACATCAGGCAGGTCTTGAGAATCCTAAGCTTTGGATTTGAGAGATACAGCAAAGCCTGCGACACCACGGCTGGATCAGCCTGCTCAGCGAACTGCCGAAGGTCGTCGAAGGTGTAGTGGTCGAGGTGCACTTCGCGTGAGGCGAGCTCCCTCCACATGTGCAGGCACGCGTCCCTGACGCGGGGCTCGTGAGCCCAGTCGTCCTGAATGATCCCGATCACGTTCACCTTTTCCTTCGAGGCAGTCGGCGCAGAACTTGGTCGGCGATGAAGTCGTAGTCTGCACCGTCTAGGCAACCAAGGAACTCGGCGGTGGTGACCGCTCGCAGCTTGCCCGAGTAGATCGCACGGACGCTACCCTTCAATTCGAGGTACAGGTCGCCCTTGGGCGGCTTGGCAGGCCAAGTGATGCCGATCGTGTAGGGGTCAACTTTATCAACATGTTGCTTGCCGCCGACATGGAAGCTGTCCTTGCGAAAGTCTTGGGTCCGCGTGCGATGAATCTGGCCGTGATTGTTCGATGAGGATGCCTTGCTCGTCGCCACGAAGCCAAGCGCCGTCACCCGACCGCAAGCAGCGTCCAGATACATCGGGTTGATGGCCGGATGCAGGTTCATGAGGCCAACGCCGACGGCCCCCTGTCCGATGAACTTCGTAGTGGCGCGGTTAAGTTCGTTCATCACGCGCGCAAAGGCCGTGCTGTTCTTGTCCTCGGTCATGCCCGGTTGGAAGTCGATGCGGAATTCGACAAGATCATTGGTGGTGTCGACAACCACGGTGTCGAAGCACGGAACAAGGCGTGTCTTGACGCCGATCACCTCTTCGTATTCCTCGAAGAGCTTGATCTGTGCAGCGCCCATCTTAGTGATGTCTAGCGGTTCCCGCATCGAGTACGCGCGTGTGCTGAAGAACTGCAGGTACAGCTTGCCGTCGTGCAAATCAGCCGCGAGCAACTTCGGCTCCGAGGTCTTGTACTGCTCAAGGTCGGCTTTGTGGATCGGCGCGTCGAGGATATCGAACGGTCGACGGCGTACCATCGGCCGGAGGTCGTCGACGGCACGCTTCAAGGCCCAATCCAGCACTTGAGCCTTGGAGTTCTCGTTCTGCTCTCGTAGGTCGAAGAAGCTGACGTGTTTGTTGCCCACGTAGGTGTGCCACCGGGCAGCCGTGGAAAGCGACTTGTATGCATTCATCCACATCGCGTCGCTGTATGAGTCTTCGCGGGCATGTGCGAGGGTCTCTTGCCATCCTCGACTCACGTGGATGCCTGTCGCGGAGATGATCGCCTTAGCGGCCGACCACAGCATGCGAGTTTCCATGAGTTCCAGAACAGTCACAACTTGCTCACGCGCGGCACCGTGCTCCTCACCTGGTTTCGACTGCAATATGCTCATGTGTCTCGGGTCATCTTGTAGCTAGAGTGACAGCATGCTATCCGATGACCGTCGATGCAGCCTCTTCGGATAGCAGTTTGGTGTCCGAAGCTCCGCAGCGATTGCGGCCGGTCGATCCAAGGCGTCCAATGGCAACTACCTGCCGCCTACTTGACGACCAGATGCTTAGAAGACAACGGAGCAACGGGGGAAAGCGATCGTTCAAGCGGGTCGACAGCTGGCCGACTGGCGTTCCCGGTTTGAGCTGCTCGTGACCAACAGACAATTTCGACTCTCAGCGCGACTTGATGGCCTCTTCGATCCATGCCGTCAGGTTATTGGCGATCGTCGAATAGGCAGCTTGACTAGTTGCGCCGGCGGGGTCGTACAACTTGACCAAGGTGCTCAATCGAGCGCCGCTCTTTAGCGTCACCTTGTCAAATGGATTGTCCCCAGCGTAACTCGCTTGGCCTTGGGAGTTCAGCAGCTTGTTAACGCGAACCCCCATAACCGCCATGCCTTTGTTCCAAGACCGCGCAATTTCGTGCTGCACCCAAGGGCGCGACGCCGTCTCGGCGCCAACGAGAACAATCGTGCAAGTTCTGCCCGCCAACTGCTGATCAATCCACTTCTCGATCGCTGCATTTCCACCTTTTTTGACGTCCTCCCACTCGTTGTGGGAGACGGGGGTATTTCCCTCGACCGCACCAATGTTGCGCACCTGGCCCGCGCGCCAGACATCGTTGAGGAAGTGGAAGCTGTAGAACACTCGACGCTTGGTTGCGTTCGTCACTTGGATCTCCTCGCCCTTTTTGGTGCTTGCTTGGGCTTCGGCTTTCGCTTTGGGCCAGTTACGTCAATGAACCCTGCCATGTATGTCAGGTAGTCGATGAAATCCCCGCCGGGCGCGCTCAACTCTGGATATTTCTCGCCCAACTCCTTGGCTGCGCCGCCAGTGGAGGTCAGCACCACGACGCCAGCCTTCGGATTCGCGGCACGAAACAGGTCGAACTCGTCGAGGATTCCGTCCTTGCCGCCGATGAACACCCCGGCCTCGAATTCGTTCTTGAACATTTCCTTGCGCATCGACAAGAGGCTTGACGCGCGGTCTGGACCTGCGTCAACGAACGTCACGTTATTGAACAACGCGTTCTCTTCCGGAAACGCGTCGGCGAAGAATCGCGACTGGTACAAGTGGACCGTCTTGGCGTAGTCGATGCCGAGGTTCTCGCACGCGGCCCACATCATCGGTGTGATAGCCGGTTGGCCGCCCCACACGATGCGCTTGTGGCCGAAGACAAGGGTGCACAACGATCGCACCGCCGAATGAATCAGCATCGGGTCAGCCGTGGCGCCCCACGGCAGTTCAGTTTTGCCCGGTATGCCCGCAGACAGAAAGACTTGCTTCATATCAGGGCTCCAACG
Organism: Hydrogenophaga sp. GW456-12-10-14-TSB4; assembly: GCF_059424305.1. Classification (NCBI taxonomy): domain Bacteria; kingdom Pseudomonadati; phylum Pseudomonadota; class Betaproteobacteria; order Burkholderiales; family Comamonadaceae; genus Hydrogenophaga; species Hydrogenophaga sp. GW456-12-10-14-TSB4. Next base: position 224,005 of record NZ_JBWKZH010000001.1, read on the forward strand.
CGGCAAGTTCCCACGCCGCATGACCCTTGCGCATCAGTCGAGCCGACTTCACCTGGCCGTCCAGCCAGTCCAGGTGTCCCTGCGTTCGTCTGCTCACCCCACTATCATCGAACACCACTCTGCGCGACCCGTCCGCGTCAAGCAGAGAAGCCTCGTGAAGATGTTCCGCCGTTGGAACACCGATCGAGGGATAAATCAGGACCTTGTGTTTGGAGTAGAGCTCTACGACGATCGTGCGCTTCGGGCCAAGCGCAAAGAACCGTCCATCAATCTTCTGTGCTGCAACGATCACCGCGTTGTTCAGCTCGGAACTGCGTAATGCGATGCCCCTACTTCTCGCCTTCTCAATTGCCAAGCCGGCTGTTTCGAGCGTCGCTGCTTTTAGTCGTTTGCCGCCCGCTTCAAAGTCAGCGGCGCTGAACTGCACGGATTCGGCAGCATGGCTTCGTGGGGACTGTTTGACGCCTGGCCACCCTAAACGGAGGGGTACAAGCGACTTCGCCAGTGCGTGTCCAAACTCAAGCTTCGTCCAACGACTGTCGAAGTAGCTCTCTGTATCCAGCATCACTAGCACATCGGAGTCGCTCAGCCGTTGCCAAAGCACTTCCTGAAAGTCGTCGCCGGGCGGCACGCCATGTGTGTCCAAGAACACGTCGAACTTCAGGCTCGACAAATACTCGAAAAGCTGCAGGGCGGCCTCTGTTGATTCGAGACGCTTGTAGCTCAAAAAAATTCTGCGCTGCCGCGGCATCAGCCCCAAAACCTCAAGCGCAACGTTCGCCGCACGGATGAGCGCCTTGTCACTAGGCAGCAGTTCCAGACCATTGATTGCTCGCAAGCACGTGGGAATCATCTTGCTGAACTTCTTGAGGTCGGGAACGATGGGTACTATTGGAGTGCCCTCTCGCATCAGTTTGACTAGCGCTGCCTCGTCCGGGTCCAAACCTTCGGCACCAAAGTACAGCGCAACGGAGGCGTAGTCGTTCTTGGGGTCGTAGGCGGCTGGTGCAACGACTTCAATTTCATTCTTCAGGCCCAGTGGGCTCACCAACTCCTGCAGAGTCACCTTCATCTGCGCTACACGCGCTGCATCCACCGACCCTAGCAATCCGACTTGATAGAGGGCCATGTTCAAGATCTCTCAGAATTAGTGGTTGACGCATTGCGCAGATCTCGCTCGGCGGTGATTACAGGCACAGACAAGATGATCTCCATCGCTTCAGTTTCGGTAGTTTGCCGGTATGGGCCGATCCCAGGTCAATGATGAGAAAAGGTCCCGAGCACTTCATCAACTTCCACGCCTACCTTGTGCAACGGATCCCACTGTTCGCGCCGGAGGAGCGAAGAGCCGTGTCTGCGCCGCGTCGGATGCCAAGGACCTAGTACCCTGCTTGTGTAGCGGCGGCTTCGATCCACCCTTCAATCTTCTCGTGCGGCGTACCCGTCCAGCTATGGACGGAGAAGAACTGGCTGAGAGCTGTGTTTCCCGGCGGGGGGAGCTTGGGCGTGTAGGGCCAGGTCTCGAGTTCCTGCTTACTAAAGTCCGAGGTATAGGTCCACGGGTCGCTTACCGTCTTGCGCTCGATGACCTGGACCGCGCCATCCTTGCGGAAAACACCCAGAAGGTCGAAGGGGTTGTCGCCAGTCGACGCCGTTTTCCCGTTGAAGTCAGGGATAGTATTGATCCTAACCCCGATAAGGCCGCGGGCATCGAAAAGCGCCTGCAAGATCTCGAATCGCACCCACCGACGTGAGGCCGTTTCTGCGCCGATAAGGACGCAGATCACGCTGGTGCCCTGAATCTCCTTGCGCAGGAAGCGCTTGAGCGCCGTAGGGTCCTCATTCTTTGCTTTTTCGAACGCGGACGCGTCGTAAAAGCCAGCCTCGCCGTGGTCCTTAAAGAACTGCGACTTGCGCACGACCTGTGCGCGCTGCACGTCAAGGATGTAGTGAAAACTGAAAAAGGTCTTACGTGCCATAAAAGTTCAGAAAGTATTGACGTAGCAGCCGACGATGTTGTCCATGTTAGGTGCATAAACCAATCCAAAACTACCTTGCCTTGCCGGGCTCCCCTACTTTGGGGATGGTTTTCTCTCAAAACCCGCGGATCTGGCGGTTCACTACGTCCGATCCGATGGCTTGGGCGTCCGAGCAGGGGCATTCTCTCCCGAGAAAACGATACGCTCCGTCTCCATCTACGTCTGGCAAGTGACAGACCGGTCGGTCGGCGGGACCCGTTAATGGACCGCAACCAGTGGCGGCCTTCCCACATGCGGACCTATGCGTGGAAGATGGCCGCGCGCTTAAGGTTCAACGACGCTTTCGGCTCCTGATGAAAGATCGTCTATCGGCCAGACTCATACGCCGCCTCTCATGTTGTCTGTATGGCAGTCCGAGGGCCCCCTCTTCCTCCCGCCCGCTGATGACATGTAGCCGCACCAAATCACGTAGCAGGTAGTTCACCTTCATACGGGGGAATCCCGACCTGGGTGACAGCCTCGCTCCCCAAAAGGACGACATGTCCATGAACTCGAACCAGATCAATCGAATCATCCACCCGAGCCCAAAAATTACGACGCTAATTCCAAGCCAGAAGTTCATGTAGGCAAGGAAGTCATTGGACGCCATAACCTCCAAGATGCTTGGCGCATCGGGAGGCAGGCCGACAACAAGAAGCGAGACGAGAATGGCAAGCGCTCCCACGAAGATGCCTGTGAGTCGGGCATTCTGTTCTGAGTCATACACGCTGGTCCACAGTTCGGCTGGCGCTGTTCCTCTTCCCGACCGGAGCTTTACATGCATTGCCAACAGCTCTTGGGCGTCTCGAGCTACGGCGACGAACTGGCTAGGCTTCTTTCGAAGAGCTCGACTCAAATAGCGGCTTTTTGCCTCGTCAAACTCCTCTCTTGATGTTCGCGCGCCAAGACCATTCGTGGAAATCAATGAGCGTCTTTTGTAGCTCTCAATAATTAGAGAGCTCGCAAGAAACAAAATCTCAAGCGAGAAAACCATGAACGGATAGTGCTCTTCCCGGGCACGGATGGCCACGAACGCATGGGCCATGGATGCCAACCAGAAAACCAAGATAACGGCCCAGATGACCCAATACCAAGAGAGCAAAGGCGGGTAGTGACTGCGGCCTTCAAATGCGCTGAAGTAGCCGTTTGCGATGCGGTTAAGTTCTTCCATACGTAAGCGATCAGTAGAGACTCGCCATTTCGTTTAACCCTCTACGTGCACGGGATCTGTAGCCAGCAGGTGGTTCGTGAAGCTATCCTTCGTCTCGCAACGCCAAGTCGCCCACAGCTTCGCTCCGCTTGGGTTCCCCTTGCCGAGATCCAGCTCCAGGGCCAACCAGTTCCTGGAAGCTTGCACGTACCTGTTCGACCCGGGGAACAACATCATCTCCGCATGCAAGTTGATGTCCAGCGACTGCTTCAGCCGTGCGACCGTATTCAACACATAGAAGAATAGTCGCTCGGACATAGAGACCAGTGAGGGGTGCACGATAGCAGTCGAGGTGAACTGCTGAATGTGCGCCCAGTTCTCCCGCTGGCCAACGTCTGCCTTGTAGGCAGTGCCCCAGGCCGCGACGTGAACATCGCCAGAAACTATCGAAACCCGCAGCTGTTTCTTCCTGGCCGTGTCAAGCAGAGTTTCGATTAACCGTCTGCGTTCGCCCTCGTGGTCGTCATTTGTCCAGTGATCCTTCAGGTCGTCTGCGCTGCTGTCGAGCACATGCTCTGACCCGAAGTTGTCCATGTACGCTTCTGCCAACGACAGCTTGGGGTGTACAACGGGCACCGAAGACATAAACAAGAGGTGTTGACACCCATATCCAGGATGCTTGCGGTCATTCGGAAGTACTTCCTTCAAGCAAGCGTGCAGGGCCTCCCACGTGTGCGGCCCAAGGACTTGATGATGAGAGCGCTCTGTTCGTAGATCAGCAACCACCAGAAAAAGCGGCCCCAATGCGTGCGTGAAGCTGAACCCAGGCTGGTTTTGAAGCAGTGGTAACTTGAGCTTGTCCGCCCTTAGCGCCTTCGCCCAATCAATGCGCTCGAAGAGAGGGTCGTCCGTTCGGACCTGCACGTCAGTGCGCAGCTTGAGCTCAGGCAACATTTCGATTGCGTGCTGCATCTGGAACACCCAGAACGCCCTACGAGCATGAAAGAACAGTCGCTTGAACAGCGGGCTGCGTTGCATCTGGGGACTGTACGAGCCCCAACCATCAAAGATATCGTGGTCGTCCCACATCATGACCGTGGGCATGCTGGCCATAGCAAGCGCAGCGTCCAGGGACCTCTCGTCGGCGCCCCACGCTTGGCGCTCCACAGGCAACCAGCGAGCGCTGTACAGATTGATGTAGTAGTCCTCAATGGCCTTATCTAGTTCATCGCTCACTGCGTAGTCCAGTTGCTTCTCGCGATGTAGACCTATCCAACCTTTGAGCTGCTTCAAGTCTTCCCAGATAGAGTCAAAGTAGATCTGGTCACCTCCCATGAGCAACAAGTGGAATCGCTGATTACCCTTGTCGTTGGTGCGCGCTTCATGCCAAAGCTGCTCTTTGTCGAGCATGTAACCGGCAGGACGAACAGTTTTGTCATGGTTGCACAGAAGGTCCTCCCAGACGGCATTCTCAGATTTGATGAGCTTGCGCAGTGCACTGGGCTCAGAGTAACCATTACACGAAACGTAGGCCATGCGTGGCGCATAGCCTTTCCCGGGCACCGTGAACGACCATGCCTGGGCAGCGCCCTTGACCTTGTACTCAACTCGGCGCTCTTCCTTCTTCTGCTTGCACGACAAGTCATATCGAAGGTACTTCTTTCCCGCATGTTCAAGGAGCACGACGGGCGGCTTGACTTGAATACCGTCGAGGGTCAGTACGGGAGTTTTTGCCTTGCTATCGACGCCGACGAGGGCGGTCACTGCCCAGTCACCCTCGGCACTGGTTCCGCGAAAGGACAACACTGGTCCTAGATACAGCTTGGTCATGGTGCCCCCCTACTCAGCTTGTTTGAATTTTCAGACGGAAGAATACTGCTCTTTGGCAATCGCACTTACGATCCTCGCACGCGCCTTGGCCCTCGCTGCCAGTAGTTCTGCCTCTCCGGCCTGCTCAAGCCATTCGAAAAATCGCTGGGTAGCCATCCTCGTCTGGACTGAGTCCCTGCAGTTGGCCAGGAAGACGAACTGCATCTTCTGTACATTGTCAGCCAAGTAGATGCCAAACGGGCTGCTCACAACCGTCGCATCCGGGAAGCCGAGTAGGTTAGTTGCCTGGGTTTCGGTCACCGATCGGTGACAGGCAATGACATGCAACGGCCCCCCACCCGAACCCAGATCGGGTGCCAAGCGATGGTCGTTCAAATGGGGACGCCCCACCAACTCCCTTGCCGCCGCGACATTCATCGCAGCCGGTACGGCATGGACTTTGATCAGCACTGGGGTGCCAGCGATAGATACGCACAGCGCGCCCTTCTTGGGCTTGTATCCTGCTCGCCCCGTCAGGGACGCACGAACCTCGGCCTCCATGACATTCTTTCGCCCAGCAAAGTCCATGCGACTCCATTCAAGGGACGCGCCGAGGTCGAAGCGACCGACTTTGGAGCCCTCTGCGCCTCGCTTGGTTTGTGCGAGAACGGCGTCGAAGATCGTCCTCTGAACGGCAGCGGAGAGGTCTGAAATCGTGTGAATTTCGCCGCCACGAAAGGGGGAGGCCGCTTCAACAAACGCAGCAAAACGCGCGTTTCTGCCATCTTGGCCTTTGTCTCCGGTCGATGCGCTCTTGGGCAGAGCCAACACTCTGACCTTGCCGGGAGAGTACTTGACTCCCTCGGCGTACTCTGCATGGCAAATGCCGATGTCCTCGCCCGTCTTCGCCCACCCAGCATCGCCGTTGTACAAAACGATGAGGATGTCGCAATCTCGCACTTGCTTCAGACATGCGTCCCAGCTGTCTGCCGAGTGATCAAGCGCTTCTGCATCCTCGTTTATCCAGACCTCAAACGGGGTGGAGCCGAAGAGCTTCTGTCTTTCGATGTCCTTTTTCAGAGCGCGGCGGACCTCCGTTAGGGTCACTTGCTGATCTGGAGAGAAGTTCACCAGGCAGCGGCTGGACAACATCACTCGGATTCTCTGCGTTGTGGCCAAGTTACCCTCCATCTTTGAATGCTTGCCGCGCATCTTCATAGCGCTCGGTCAAGCTGAATATTCCATTCCTCGCGCAAGGATACCGGCTAGCCCCACGGAGCGGAGCCGCTAGGTTGTCTGTGCAGCCTGCGCTCAGCGAACTTTGGAAGCCTGGCGTAAAGATTGTTCGGCGCCCTGTTGCCACCTTGGCGCGAGTCTGCGCGAACCGCGATACGCTGCAAGCAGCTGCGCAAATGGTGCCACCAACCTCCGCTGCTTTGTTACACTTAGCCACATTAGCTGTGCCTGGGGAGGGCTGGGCGCGAAGTCACTCTTTCATCGAGGACGCCTGCAGAAATGGCATCAAAAGCCGAAGGTCGCCGCGCGCGCAAGAATCAATTTGGGGTGAAAGGCGGGGTGATTCCACCGTCTTCTCAGGTTATTCACTTTTCACCTGCGCAGTGGGAAGAGTTTATTGAGGCGGCATGCCGACTGCGCCCGCTGGAGGGCTTGGTTCGCTATGCCTTTGTCAAGCGCTTGGGGGGCGCGGGTGATGGTGGACGAGATGTTGAAGCGCGACTTGACACCACGCTCACTCAAGACCGATGGGACCTCTACCAAGCAAAGCATTACGCGACTGGGTTGACACCAACCAACGCCTTCCCTGAGTTAGCCAAGTTCTTCCAGCAACTGGAAGCCAAGACGTACCCTCGCCCACGCTACTACCTATTCTGTGCGCCCAAAGGTGTCGGCAATGATCTTGGCAACATGATCAACAACCCCTCCGAGTTCAAGCGGCGCTTTTTGAGCGATTGGAGGCAAGGAAAGACTGGATTCAAGGGCCGATCGGCTGAGCTGACAGCACCACTTTCGAAATTGATTAACGAGTTCGATTTCGCAAAGATCCGAGAGTGTCAAACGCGCGACCTCATCGAATGGCACGCGCTAGACCGCAGTGCGCATCACAAGTTGTTCGGTATGGAAGCACAGCGCCAAAATGACCCTGACGCACCTGCGTCTCTCAGTCCTGACGAGCATGTGTACGTGGAGCAACTGCTCAAGGCCTATGGCGAACAATGTGGGCAACTATTGACGTCTGACGATGTGATGGCACCTGGCAGGTACCAAGAACATTTTCAAGACCAAAGGACTCTCTTCTACTGCGCTGAGGGCCTGAAGATTTTCAGCCGCGACCTCTATGGCGAGGAAGAGTTTGATGACCTGCTCGCGATGGTGCGCAAAGGCATCAGGCCACTGGTGAACAGTCCCTCGCTGAGGACTGGCCTGGAGCGTCTAGACAAGGGGACCAGCGAAGTCTCAAAGCTCAGAGTTGACGACAGCGTACTCGCATCAAAACTCAGGCCGGGCGATCTGCCAGGCACGTGCCATCACCTTGTTAACAGAGGGCAGCTATCGTGGGTCAAGTAAAGCGCAAGGCCCCTGCAGCCTTTAACTCGCCATTCGAACTCGGCCTACGAATGGTCTATCTGCTGCAAGCGCTATCTCCACGCGGAGCGGACCTTCAAAAACTCGTGCTGCTCGACTACGCAGTGGTTTACTCGGCAGATCTCAATGGGCCAAGCAGTTTGCACACTCCGGTACCCTTCCGAGGCGCAGAGCTGCTTAGTCGACGCGAGCTCATCGAACAAGGCCTTTATCTGATGAGCACGCGGGGGCTCGTGACAGCGACCTGGAGCGAGCAAGGCATCACCTATTTTGCTGGTGACGTTGCGCGAACCCTGACGACCACGCTCACCTCTCGCTACTTGCGAGATCTCGAGAGCCGCTGCTTCTGGGTGGCAGAGCGATTTTCACATTCAGAGTCTCAGGAACTCACCACTGAGTTTGCCGCGAGCGGCCATCTTTGGGGCGCCGAGCTAGAGGCCGTCGTTCGCGATTGAGGAAACATGGCCATCATCCTGACCACTCTCAAAGCTGTTGGCGTCGACCGCGAGGATGCCGAGATTCCTTTCGACGCTAAGCGACAGGTCATCCGAGGCCCGAGCGAAACGGGCAAGTCCTATATCCGCGACTGCCTCTGGTACATGTTGGGCGGGGAGAAACCACCCAAAGGCATCCCCTTGGCGGAAGGCTATCAACAGCTGCAACTTCGACTAGCTGCCGATGGAAACCAGTATGAGGTTCGCAGAGGGCTCTCTGGAGGAGGCGAGGCCATCTACCACCGGCCCCTCAACAATCCTGATGCATCCGCTTTCGAACCGCTTGAAGACGATCTCGGAGATCTTCTCGTCAAGCTCTCCAAGGCCGCAGGAAAACAGATTCTGCGCAACCAAAGTGACCGCGGTCCCGTCACTGGAGACGACCTGCGTCATTGGTCCCTTTGGTCCCAAACAGAAATTCCTGGTGAGGACCCAACAAGTGGACAGGGATACGCGACCACCAAGCGCATCTCATCGTTCAATCTCTTTTTGAGTGGCACTGACGACGCCGCGATACAAGTCAATAAAACCAAGGCTGAGGTCGACCGCATCAAGGGGCAATTGACCTCCGCTGAAGCTGCGCTGGAGCGAACAAAGGCGGGCTTGCCCGATGACGTAAAGCGCGAGGATGTCACGGATGCACTTGAACGGGTAGACCGAACGCTGGCGGCAATGACGACTCAGTACGAGGCCCGCTCCACGCTGCTAAAGCAGATGAGGCGAGACATCGCGGACACCTCCGACGTCTTGACGCGCATTGCCAACGCACGCAATCATGCCAAGTCGATGGTCGCTCGCTTTGAGCTGCTGGAGCAGAAGTACTCGAATGACTTGGCGAGATTGGGGGCCACGAACGAGGGCGTAGCTTTCTTCCAGGAGTTGCCAAGCGTGCCGTGTCCTCTTTGCGGAACGCCGACGGAAATGCAGGTGGACCCGCAAGATCTCACGCCAGCCGCGCCGGCCAAATACCGAGTGGCAATAGCCGCAGAGGCCGACAAGATTCGCAGCTTGCGCTCTGGCTTGCTTTCGGCCTTGCTTCGCGAAACGCAAAGGTATGACACTCTGAGGGTTGAAGCAGAGCGTGTGGCCCAGCTCCTGAACGGCCTTCAGAGACAAGAGGCCCTCGCGATAGAAGGCTCGCGAATCGAATTCGATGCTGACCCGAAGACACTGGCTTTCCGTCGGAGCGATCTCACAGCTCAATTGGCGATCTTCGATGAGGTGGAGCGAGTGACCGCTGAAATCGCCAGGCTAAAGGCGTCGAGTGTGCGAAAAAGGCTGGTCGTCAACCGAGACGGTGGAACGCACGGACGTGCAGTCGCAGATCGCTCCAAGGCACTTCTTGAGTCGTGGGGCTTCGCGGACATTGAGAACATCGCGCTTGACGCAGAGGAGTGCGACCTTGTCATAAATGATCGCCCTCGCCTCAGCTACGGCGCTGGCCGCAGAGCGCTCTACTTGTCCTCACTTGTCATCGCGCTGATGGAGCATGCACTGCAGGAAGGCCATCCCCACTTAGGAGTGGTCGTTATTGACTCGCCACTAAAAGCCTACGCGGACCCAAGATTTCAAGAGAGCACAGATGTTCCTCTGGCGAGGGTGACCGACAAGTTCTACGCCTGGCTTTCGAACTGGTCGGGCAACGGCCAAATCATCGTCTTGGAGAACGAAGAGGTGGCCGATGCAACAGCCGAGATATTGAAGCCAATCGAGTTTTCGGGCGTGCCGGGGTTGGGACGGCCAGGCTTCTTTCCACACCGCGACATTCTCCGGTCCATTATGAGCCCGGGCCTTTTCGGTGATGCGCCCGGATCTCTCGGTTCCGTTGAAGACTAAATGAAACAGCCAGCCGATGCCGAGGACCTGCGCGTGCACAAGACGACTTACGGCGCCACTACCGTTCAAGTCTGCTTGGGCGCCCACCACGAGTCACAGTAGCTCAACCTCAAGGTCTCTTTCCATTTTGGAGCCGCCATGTACCTGAGACGAATAGAAATTGAGAATCTGCGCGCCATTCGAGAGCTCACGCTCGACTTCGGCACGAAAACGCAAACTCGCCGCTGGACCGTCCTACTCGGGGAGAACGGCTGTGGTAAGTCCACAGTCCTCAAGGCTATCGGCCTGGTACTCGCCGGATCTGATGCTTTGGCAGAGCTACTGGAGGACCCGGACGCTTGGGTGCGCAACGGCGCCAAGATCGCACGAGTGCGAGCGGAGATAACGACTGCCCAGGGAGAGACACGCAAACTTCTGCTTGAGATACATCGCGGTGACCGCCGCGACTCCGTCATACGCCGCAATCAAAAGGGTTTGGCTTTGCTGGATGCAGCAATCGACAAGGCAGACCGCAACTATTTCGTCGCTGGATACGGGGCGTTCAGGCGACCACCCGACCCTCTAAATTCATCAAAATCCGGGCGCCGTGCGCGCATCAGTCGGGCCGACAACATTGGCACCCTTTTCTCAGCTGCCTCCGAACTGATGAGCGTCGAACAATGGGCGTTCGAACTCGACTACCGAGAGGGGAAAGAGGGCCGCAAGGTAATTGCCGAAGCGTTGGGCTCACTACTGCCCGGGATGTCCTTCAGCCGCATCGACAAGAAGGAGTTCGCCATCTGGATGAACACGCAGGATGGAGAGGTCAGGCTACGCAATCTTTCTGAAGGTTATCAAGCGATGGCGGCCTGGGCGGGCGACATCTTGTATCGAATGACCGAGACTTTCAGCGACTGGAAATCGCCATTGCACTCTCGCGGTGTGCTCATCATTGATGAGATGGACTTGCATCTACACCCTGTCTGGAAAAGAAGCTTCGTCGACTTCCTCAACCGAGCTTTCCCGAATCTCCAGATAATCGCAACCACTCATTCACCTTTGTCGATCCAGCAATGTGGAGAGGGTGAGCTATTCGTCATCAAGCGCGAAGGGGCAAGTCCGCCCACTCTCATCGAGTTCAAAGGTGACCCGAGCAAACTGCGACTGTCCGAACTTTTCCTCTCGCCGCTGATCGGCCTGGAGACGCTGGACTCGCCAAAGGTTGCGGCCTTGCGCCAAGAGGCGCGCACCATTGAGCTCGCTCGAAGCAAGCGGTCGTCATCCGTCATCAAACGTCTCGACGAAATTGCACAGGAGCTCAAAGGCACGACCCCCCTGCCCTCTGCAGAAGTGCCGGCGCTTGCCTCTGCCATGGCGGTGCAGAGAACCCTCAGTCGCCTCCTGCCTGCAAGCCACGCGGCGCAACCCAGGCTGCGCGCGACACCGATGCGCTCGCCTGCACCAGCAAGTAAAGCGAAGCCGCGATCGACAGAGTCAACTACCAAGAAATCTGTGGCCACAAAGGCTGCAGTCAAGTCTGCAACCAAGCGCGCAGCGCCTTGAGATGAGGTGAGATCTCATGATTAAGCTCACCCGTACCAGGGACCAGATTCACCCGGACTTCACTGGAGAGAAACTTTTCTCCAAACTCGTCAACTTGGTGGCGGCCCGCATCCGGGACGGAGATTCCCTTGAATTCAAGGGGGCCCTTGGCGATTGGTCCAAGACCAAGAAAGTTCTTAAAACCGAAAGTTTCGGCAAGTGCGCCTACTGCGAATCAGACACGGAGAAGGTCGCACACGGCGATGTAGAGCATTTCCGGCCGAAATCAATCTACTGGTGGCTGGCCCTCTGTGTCGACAACTACAACTTCTCTTGTCAGCTGTGCAACCAGACCTACAAGAGCGACAAGTTTCCAGTGAGCGCCAGGATGCTGAAGGCACCCAAGCTTCCCAAGGCACTTCCAAAAGACGCTGCGCTCAAGAGGTTGATTGCGCGCATCTGCCCTGATCCCGCTACTGTCACCGACAGCGAGCTACTGAAGAAGTGGTTCACTGAGGACTCAGACCTGCCCAACCCGTATTTGGAGGATCCGGAGAAGCTGTTTGCTTGGGCAGTGTCAGAAGTCAACGAAGAAGTACATCTGGTTGCCCCTACCAACGCCAAGCCCCGTGCCAAGCGCGCGGTCAACGCTGCGGTCGAGTATCTCGGCCTGAACCGCGAGACACTTACTCGGAGCAGATTTGTTGTCTACAACGAGCTTCAGTTCGCGCTGTACGTGTGGCAACAGGGGACACGAGAAGCGAAGAACATCGCCAAACTCCAAGTCGAAAGAATGTGCCGATCTGATCGGCAGTACACAGGAATGGCGCGCTTCTTTGCGAAAGAAGCAGGATTTCCGCTCTAGGAGGTTTTGGGGGGTCCAGTTTCGATAATCGGTGTTTTCAACACCATCGACCAAACAACAGGCAAACGTTCGCCGGATTTCCTACTGCCACGGCAGTGAGCGGTACAGTCCCTGCACCCGGGCCATGGCTTCGTCAAAGTTCGGGAGATCGCCCGCGACATCGTCCTTGAGCCCCTCGTAACCTTGCCGTGCCATGCGCACGACCGCCTCGTCGTCCATCGACAGCGGACCGGGTTCGATTCCCTTGGATCGGCACGAGTCCACCAGCATGTGGTGAATGCTTGCCAGCTCCGGCGCTCCCAACGCATCGACCAAGTCGGGCGAGTCCAACAGCAGACACACGTCGTAAACATCCTGGCGACGGTTGCGCCTTCGAACCGGCTGCTGCAGCAAGGAGCGCAGCTTCTCGGCGACGATGTTGTGCAGGCTGTAGCTCTGGATGGTGGTGCCGCCATCGAGCTGCAGCACCTCCACCCCGAAGACAACCTCGTTGTAGCTGTAGTCGATTTCCACCACCTGAGCGGAGTTGCGAGCAAGAAGGCGTTTCATCGCACTCTCGCTGCCCATGTCGGCGTAGCCGATCTTCAGCGCCAGTGTCTGGTGGGTCTTGTTCTCGCCCCTGGGCTCGATCTTGTTGGACTGCACACGACACGCTGTCGCATAGGGCAAGCGGTCTGCAGCCGCCGCCAGGTGCTGCTCCAGGTCGGCGATCAGCTCTTGCGCCTCCAGGGCGACATAGGGCGCGGTCGTGGAGAAGTCGATGTCACGGGTGTAGCGCGAACTGTCGTAGCGGATGGCCATCAACAGTCCGCCTTTCATCACCATCCTGGCGTGCAGGTGCTGGGAGCGCCCGATGCTCTCCAGGATGATGTGCACCGCCTCCCGAAAACCTCTCTGGGGTTTGTCGGGGGCCTGCTGCACCCAGGCTTCCATATCCACCTCGTTCAACGGCCTCAAGTGCCCTCCCCGGCCAGGTCTTCTCCAGCCTGCCCTTCCCCGTCGCGGCCATCAGTCAACAACGAAGGCACATTGATCGACAGTTTCCAAGTCTCAGAAAACGTCGGGGCGTATTCGCCCTGGGGATCCAGCATGCGCGAGCCGCCCCGCTGTGCAAAGTCCTTCCAGCCGTCGATGCGCGGATGTTGGATTCTGCAAACCGCCTCCAGCAGGTAGCCAGCTCGCACCTTCTCGATGGGCTTGCCGTGACGATCGATCTCATCCAGGATGAGGGACAGGTACTGTGAGCCGTACTCGCGGTAGGCATCCACCACGTGCTGCATGCCCCCGCAGTTGTCGGGCTCACGCACCATGTCCAGAAACACCCTGCCGACCATGGCGACTCGGATGGACGGAGACTTGATGGCCTTGAATGCCCCGCGGCTGGAGCGCCGCATCAACTCGACACGCACACCCTCAACACGCTCGAAGCCCAAGTACCGCAACATCGGCAGCCTGGCTGCGCGGTGCACCGCCATGTGTTGGCCGAGATCCCTGGCCATCCTCTCTTGAGCCTGCTCTCTCCACTCCTTGTCTGGGGGGGTCGTCAGGTAAAGGATCTTGGAGAAGCGATCCGTGAGACCGTGAAACTCCATCGCACTGAGGTGGGTTACACAGGCAAATGGATCCACCGCACACGCGACCTCCATGGCGGAGGGCTTGGGGCGGCCAAACAACTGGAACACCGCCCCAGGCTTGAACTCCTTGGCCGGCGAGATCAGGTGAAAGGAACTCAAACGGTCAACAATGGCCTTGTACACGCCAGGCTCGATGGCTGCATCCGCAGCTGGCAGCGCTGCACACAGCAGAGCGCCCAGCTCATAGTCGGTGACGACCGGCCGCTCCCACGTCGCCAATCGGTCTGCAATGCCCTCTGCAGGAGCGATGACGGCTTTTGAAATTTTCTTGTTACCTGTCAATGTATGTAAAATTAACGTCCTGAGGACGTTAATTTTACATACATTGTGCTTCGATCGCAATATTGCTTGTTTGTGATGCTTACGTGGTTAGCCTAAAATCTGTCCTTAGGACAGATTTTAGGCTAACCACGCCACATGATGCTGGCCAAGCAACTCTCGAGAACGCTCCATCAGGATTTTCAACCACCCTCGCTGTCAGAGTTGATGACAGCATGACGTGCGCCATCGAGGAAAACCCCACCGACCGGCTGTACTTGGCTGGTTCGACGTAGCGTCACTCTTTTATTGACTTTTATTTTGATTTTGATAAATTATCCAAATCAAAATAAAACGGGATAAACATGATCGCTTACCCCCGCACCGCCCTGGCCGACGAACTGGTGCACCAACTCCAGGGCAAGACCGCCTTTGGCGACGCCCAGAACGGCCTGTTTCTGGCCGCGCCCCGGCGCACCGGAAAAACCACCTTCTTGCGTGGAGACCTGTGTCCGGCGCTCGAGAAAGCGGGCGTGGTGGTGGTGTACGTGGACCTCTGGGCCGATGCCACGCGCGACCCCGGGGTGTTGATTGCCGATGCCATTGGCCGCGCCCTGCAACCCCATCTGGGTATGGTCGCACGCACCGCCAAGAAGGCCGGGCTGAACAAAGTGAGCCTGGCCGGCTGGCTAGACGTAGACACCAGCCGCATCGGCAAGCTGGACGGACTGACGTTGGTGGACGCCTTGCGCGCCTTGCACGAAACCGCAAACAAACAAGTAGCGCTGGTGATTGACGAAGCCCAGCACGCGTTGACCAGCGAGGCAGGCGAGGCGGCCATGACAGCGCTGAAGTCGGCCCGCGACCAATTGAACCGGCCAGGCGTGGTGAACCTGATGCTGGTGATGTCGGGCTCGGACCGCGACAAGCTGCTGCGCCTGGTGAACACCAACGGCTCGCCGTTCTATGGCTCGCAGATCAAGACCATGCCGGCACTGGGGCAAGACTTCATTGCACACATCGTGCAGCTGATCGAAGCGCAGCGCCCGGAGTTGGCACCGGTGGACCAGGCCACGCTGCAGGCGGCATTTGAAGGCTTTGGCAGCAGGCCGCAGTTCTTCATGGAAGCGCTGGGCCAGGTGCTCAGCCCGCTGGCGGCGCTGACGGGCCGCTTTGAGCCCGCCATGCTGCAGGCCGCTGCGCAGCGCCAGCAGGACGATGAAGGCCAGATGGAATCAGATTACCTGGGCCTGAAGCCGCTGGAGCAGGCGGTGCTGTGGCGCATGCTGGAGCAAGGCCCTCGGTTCAGGCCGTATGACGCCGAAGCGCTGCGCTTCTACCGCGAGAAGACCGGGCGCGACAAGGCGGTGACACCGCAGCAGGCGCAAAACGCGCTGGAGTCCCTGCGCCAGCGCATGCCGGCGCTGGTGTGGAAATCGGCCCGAGGGGAATACGCCGTGGAAGACGCGGCCATGCACCGCTGGTACGAAACCCGAGCGATGGCCAGGACCTGGCCACCGCTGAGCAGGCAAGGCAATCTGCTGCAAGGCACCGAGTAGCCCGCCAGTGCACAGCAGTTACCCCAAACCGACGACACAAAAAGATCGGGAAGCATGTCATCAAAAAATGCCGACAAAACCGGCGCGCACCACCCGGCACCTGATGAAGTTGTTTTAGCAAAACATGTTCTCCTTTTCTGAAACTTGCGACACGTGTACGGATTCATGTCGTTTTCGGCGACATGAACGCCAGGACATGTCGCCGAATTGCAGTTTCAAGAACATAAAACCGCGCTCCAGTGCACCCCAAACAGGCATTGGTTGTGGCTAGCGCGGTGCAGGGTTGTTCCAAGGCTGGCCGTCGGAACACCCACCAAGTTGAAGCGCAATTGCAATACATTGCCATCATGAAGACCGCAACCATCCCGTTTGTTCGCGTTGATCCTGAGTTTCGCGCCGAGGTGGAGTCGGTGCTCGGCCGGGGCGAAACCCTGTCAGAACTCGTGGAAGCATCGGTGCGCGCGGGTGTCCAGCACCGTCGTGTCCAGGCGGAATTCATCGCGCGAGGCATGCGTTCCCGAGACGAAGCCCACCGCACCGGCGAGTATGTCAATGCCGATACCGTGATTGAGCAGTTGCAGCGCAAGCTCGATGAAGCGCGCAACCGCACCGCGAAAACCCAGGAGTGAGCTTTCGGGTTCGATTCACTCGCGGGGTTGAGGCAGATCTCGAGCGTCTCTTCGACTTCGTACCTGAGCGTGAGTTGGCGCGAGACGGCTTCAGATGCGGTCGTCACGGCAGTGTGTGATCAACTTGAAGACGACTATCACTGACCTGTAGCACGGCCATGATGCCGGCCGCTCTTCGAGGCTGCGGATGGAAAGCGAGGACGACTCTTGCATCAAAGCACCCGGTCACCCCGCCGTCTTTGGAAGCCGACGTGTACTGCCCTGCCACTCGAGGCCGTCGCCCTTGGGCACACGCATGAACCCTTGGTTCTTGAGCTTGAGACCATTCACCTCGTAGCCTTCGGTCTTGAGAAACGGCTTGTCAACTCCGCTGAACGAGGCGTTGACTGTGTAGCTGCATTTGACGGCCCCTTTGATCGCCTCTTCAGCCTTTGAGCCCATGAAGGCAGCCGCACGGGTCAGTTGCTCCATCTCCTTGCTGGATGGGGTTGTGCAGTCGAGGTCCGTGATTTCAACTGTGCGCAGCTTGACGTAGCCATTGCTAGCCGTCCTGGAGTGCCACGCCTTAACGTCTTCTGAGGAGGGGTAACCGTTCGATCCAGCGCCACATGCGCTCAGCACAGCTGCGACGCCCAATGTGGTCAGGCTCGAGCGGCAGGAGGAAATGATTCTCATGGTGGTCAATTGCTTTGGTTGGTTTATGAACAGAGGCGCACTCGGCTGCCTCTCTTCAGAATCTCAAACAAAGCATCGGAGTCAAGAGACCCAGGACAGATTTTCTTGTCGGTCATCGCTGGCCAACCCACTCGCTTCATCGGTGGGCCATGGACGTCAAGGCCAAGACCCTGCCACCCCAAATCGGCTGAGAAGGCCGGGTCATCGAGATCAGCACCAACCTCACGAGAACTGTGACGTCGTTCTCTGCAACTCCGAGGACATACGGTTGAGGTGAACTGAGAACCACCCAAATCCGATCCTCTCCTGCTCCAATCTCAACCTGGGTTGGATGCGATCGAAGCGCAGCTCGTCATAAACCGCAGCCTCCTCCACCGTCAGGCTCGACAGCTCGTGGCGTGCAGGCTCAGTCTCCTCGCCCCATTGCAAAGGATGTGCGAGCAGCGTCTCGCGGTCCATGAGGAAAGACAATGCGTGGGGAAAGTGGCCACGCAGCTGATGAAGGATGGCAAAGCCATGGGTATCGATGTCACCCCAGTAGTACAAGTGGCTTCGGTGCAGCCATGCAGCGCGCGCCAACGGTTCCCAGCCGTAGCCCGCACCAAACACAACGATGGCTCTCGCCACCGGCGGGAAGGCGAGAAAATTGGTCTCGTTTTCCGTGATGAATACGTGATCAACAGGCAGCGCGAGCGCAGCGAAGCTCGAAGCGTCCAGCGTGATGTCCGGCAACCCCTGGCAACCCGACAAGCTGGGCAGGGTTGGATCGAGCAATCGGAACCGGATCCGCACCGGCTTGTCCAGGAAGCCAAAACGGCGGGCGAACTGCGATGTCCCGCTCGCACTGTTGTCGATCACCTCGGGCGGCAGCGCCAAGTCCAACAGCTCGGTCAACACCCCCCGGTGGGCCTCGATGAATTTGCTGTCCACCCCGGGCGCGTCCACCTGCCGCAGGTAGACGCCGGGACGTGGATAGGCCTGCAGCCAATCAACAACCGCCAAGAGGCGATCCCACCGATCGATCAGATCCAGAGCCTGCAGCGGACGCCGGGACATCCAATCCAGCAGCCGGGGTTGCGCGATCGCGGTCCGTTGCCACATCGCCTCGAAGCGTTGTGCCTGACTGGTTTTGCCGATCAAAGCCAACGCCGACTGAAGTGTGTCGATCCAAACGGCAGACGGCAGACGCTGGCTTCCCTGTACCCGATGGTTCCAATCTCGCCACTCAATCCGCACATGAGGAGTGGCGGCGAAGGCACTCAACCAGTCCCGCACGGCCTCGAAGCGATCAGAGAGATCGCCTGCGCTGGGCACCTTCAGCGACAGACGTACGGGCCAGATCACAGAACTCGAAACCGAAGATCGCAGCAAGTCCCCTCGATCCCACAAGCGCTGAACCTGGGCGCGAAGGTCTGCCGTGTTCGTCCAGTTCATTTCACCGCGCCTCCAGCAGCTCTGATCTCGGCGCTTCCTGCTATCTGGCTTTCTCCCTGAATTTCCGCTTTCTGCGCGCGATACTCTTCGATCGACAGGCAGCGCAACTTGGAATCCCGCCCTCCTTCGTTGTGGACGAAGCCAACGCTGGCCACGAAAGGTTCGATGATGTGGATCTTTTGCAGTGGTGTCACGATCAGCAGTTGCAGATTGAGTTGCTGGAACAAGCGAAGTCCGTACTGCGCCGACTCGTCCGAGCCGCGCCCAAACGCCTCGTCAATGACGACGAAGCGAAACGACCGCGAACGCACGGCGCCCCACTCCAGCCCGAACTGGTAGGCCAGGCTCGCGGCCAGCACGGTGTAGGCGAGCTTCTCCTTCTGCCCACCGGACTTTCCACCCGAGTCGGAATAGTGTTCGTGCTCCACACCGTCAGCACGCCAACGCTCACTTGCAGAAAACAAGAATCCGTTGCGCACGTCGGTCACCTTGGCGGTCCAGCGCCGGTCGGCATCCGACAGTCCCTCTCGTCCACGAAATCGGTCAATGATCCCTTTGACCTGCAAGAACTTGGCCTCCGAATACTGCTCATCAGATGAGCCCGTGAGCGCACCCTCGGTACAGGCACGCAGATCCTGCTGGAAGTCACGGATCTCCGCATCAGGACTGGGCTGCGCCACCAGTACGATGAAGCGACCGGGGTTGTAGTCGATGACCTGAAGTGATCGATTGATCAGGTCAACGCGCTCCCTGATCGTCTCCCGCTCGCGGGCAAGCTGAGCGTTGAAGTTGGCGATTTCATTGATGGTGTTGACATTGAGGAGCTCCTTGAAGCGGGCTTCAAACCGCGGCAGGTCATCGCTCTTCAAACCATCAAGCATCCGTTCGTACTCGAGCAGCGCTGCCAGGCTCACATCCATCTCGACCGTTTCTGCCTTGAACTCCTCCTTGAAGCCACGCATGGCGTTCACGATGCGCTCGGTCAAACGTGCCAGGCGCTTGTCCTCCGCGTCGATGCGCTCCTGCAGCCATCGACGCATGTCCTGCTCGCGGTTGTCGCAGGACTCCACGGAGAGCTGATGCTCGCCGAGTGCCTGAACTCGCCAGTCGTTCAATCGATCAACCCGGGAGCCATCGAGCGGCACGGCATCACAGACAGCACTGGCCAGATTCCGCAAATCTTCGGCCGCCGTGTGCTTGGCTCTTACTTCGCCGCGCTTGCCCAACGCATCGCCATGCTTGGTCTCTGTTTCGCTCAGTCTGACCTGAACCTCTTTCAACTGGCGGCCCAGCTCCTGCAGGGTGTCCGACGCAGCTTCAAGTCGCACGTGCTCCTCTGCGAGGGTCGCGATCTGTCGCGCCAGGCTCATCCAGTCGATGTCTGCGAATCGCGAGAACTCCTCCAGGCGGGCCAGCGTCTCCAGTCGGCCATTCAGCTCCGAGCGTGCATCGCCAATCTCACCCATGCGCTGGCCCAGTGTGGCAAGCTTGTCTTCCAGGCGCTCGCGCTGGTCACGCAAGGCCCGCAACTTGTCAGCGTTGCTCCAGCCCAGCACGTAGCGGCTGCGGTCGTCGATGCGGCTGCGATCGTCCTTCTCGTGGCGGCCTGACGGATCCTTGATCTGCCCCGAGCGTGTGATGGCGCGTGTCTCGCGGCGAAACTGCTCCCCCGAATCGCAACAGGCCACATCAAAACGATTGCGAAGTTCCTGCTCCAGCCACTCGTAGTGCGGCGAATCGGGTTTAACGACGAGCTTTCTCACCAGCGACTGCGGATGAAGGCTGGCACCCTGTCCAGGCTTCTTCGGTCGCACATGGAAATACACCAGGCGCGCGCCCAGGTGCTGCCTGTCCACCCATTCCGCAACAGCCTTGTAGTGCGCGTCCGGCACCAGCAACGCGACGCCGAAGCCTCGCAACAGCCGCTCCGCGGCACCCTCCCACTCGCGCTCGTCCTCGCGCACCTGGATCAGCTCACCCGCGAAAGACAGGTCGCCTTCGTCAATCGAGAGTGCGGCGCACAACGCATCACGGATGCGAACCTGGGCAGCATCAATATTGCTCCTGCGCCGCTGAAGGCTGTCGATCTCCTCGGACAAGGCTGTGTGCTCTTCACGTCCCTTGCGAAACGCAAAATCCTCCTCGCGCTCGCGGTTGTCCAAGTCTGCGATGCGTTCGCGCAAGCCTTCCGCGCGAGAAGCGATGGCTTGTTGCTGATCGAGAAACATTGCCTCGTCGGTTGGCGATATCTCGTCAATGCGAGCCAGCAATGTGATGTGGCGATCGGCCTTCTGCTGGCGCTGAGCTTTTTCTTGCTCCAAGCGGCGAATGTCGGCGGCCAGCTCCTCCAGGCGGTTGCCACCGTTCTCACGCAAGGCTCGCTCCAGCTTCGCGATTTCCGATCGCTCGGTATCGCGCTGGGCGCCCAAACGTTCGAGCTGGACATCAAACCGGGAGGCGTCCTCTTCAAGCAGCTCCAGCCGCCGATCCAACAGCTCCACCTTGAGTCCTGCGAAATACGGGTGCAGGGCGTCTCGCCCATCGCGCCAGCCCTGGATTTCCGAGTCCAAGGCACTGTGGCGACGCCCGTCCTCGACCAGGGGTGTCAGCAGCTCAACCTGTCGTTTGGTCTTGAGCACCGCTTGATGGGCGCGGTCCAGGTCGTCAAAGTGGCGGATCAAGGCCTCGATGCGGCTGCCGACATCAAACGGCTCCAGCATGTGGCTGCGCACGAAGTCGGTGAGGTTGCCCACCGATTTCATCGAGACTGTCTGGTGAAACAACTCCAATGCCTGCTCGTGCTCAATACCAAAACGGCGACGGAACCAGGCGCAGTAAGGCGGAAAACTGTCGAACAACTCACAGCCCGAAGCGCGCAGTTTTTTGCGCAAGGCGGAGATGTCGCTGCCGAAGTGGGCGAAGTCCTCAGCGATGTTCATCGCTCGCTCGGTTGCCACGAACAAGCGAGCGGGTTGGCCTTGAGGATCCTTCAACCAGAACACTTGGGCCAGGGTCACCGCCTGGTCATAACCCTCGTTGCGGAAGACGCCCAGGATGACCGAATAGCTTGACGCATCGCGCAGCGCCACGGGTCGGGCGCTACCGGTGACCTCGTTGCGCTCGCTCTTGTAGTGACCAAGCACGTAGGAGCGCAGGCTGCGCTCGCGAGCATCCGCTCCTGCAGCCTTGTTGTAAGCCACGCGGTGCGCAGGCACCAGCAACGTGGTGATGGCATCGACCAATGTGGACTTGCCCGAACCAATATCGCCAGTGAGCAGGCCGTTGCGACCTTCGAGGTTGTATCGCCAGACCCGCTTGTCGAAGGTGCCCCAGTTGAGCACCTCCAGTTGATGCAAGCGAAATCCTACCCGGGTGTTGTCGTCCACAAAATCCAGTGACAGCGAAGGCGACTCAAGCATCGGCCGCCCTTTCGGTCTGGGGCTTGCCAGGGACAGCGCCGGCCAGCGCCGTGCGGTAAACCTCCAACCGCGCGTCGAAGTCGGCCAGCCACTGCGCGTCGACAAAGGCTTTCAGAATGCGCCGCACTTCGTAGTTCCCCCTGTCCAGCCCGCTGCCGGCTGCGGGTTTGAGCCGACGCAGAAAGCCCAGATCGACCACCTTCGTGATGGTTGCGTCCACTTGATCGATAAGCCGAGCTTCGTTCGTCCCATCAGGCAAGAACACCCGCATCAGCTCGGACATCTCGTCGCGCGATAGAACCAGGCGGGTGTCGCCTCCTCCGGCGTCGAACTCTGCCATGCGCTTTCGCAGCAACGCCAGCATCAAGCTCACCGGGTAGGACAGGGGGCGCCGCGCGACGAGCCGGGGCAACCGAGGTACGCCCTCCGACTCGTCTGGGTCGGGGCGGCTCTTGAGAAATGCGTAACCCTCGGCTTCATCAAGAACCAGGTCGAGCAGGAGCACCGCTGCTTGTTCTCGCACCCGCGCCTGCAAACGAAAGAAGCTCGCCCACAACCGCTCATCATCCTCACGGTAAAGCACTCCCTTGAGCAGGTGCACCATCAGTTGCGTCAACTCGGGCACAGCCGGCAAAGTGGCCAGTGGAGCACCCTCCGACGGGCTCTCGTGCAGCGATTCAGTCATGTTCCTCTCCCTTCCAAGCCACGACGACGGACGTCATCGCGTGAAGATCACACGGGGCAGACGCGCCTCGCGCGTCACCGGTTCACCCATTGGATTGCTCGCCATCCACCGGATGGGCTCTTCAACAGTGTCGTCAACAACAGCACGCAAGCCATCCACTGATGCTGCGCCACCGCCAACGACGTCACCGTCGTGGGCCAACTCCAGATAGGCAACCAATTCGGCCAGTCCTTGTTGTAGTGGCTCGTCGTTGATCAACTCACGCAACGTGATCTGCGCCCGCACTCGAAGCGCTTGCTGGACCGTTGCACGCAGGCGCGCCTTGTCCACAACGATCTGGTCGAACAATCGAGCGGTGTCGATGTCGCCTTCTGCTGGGTCCACCTCCAGCGCGAGATCAGCGAGACGCGGCTTCACACTCAGCGTGAACATGGGTCGTTCCAGTGGCAGCTCAACGTCTGCCCCCATCGCATCGATCGTCATCAAGCCAACGGTGGGGGGAGCAGTCCGCAGTGCCAGCACCTTGCTCTCAATGCCGTGCAGCAAGTCGAGGATGCGCCGATTCTCCAGAAAGGCCCGGTCGTCCAGAAAACGGCGCAGCTGTTGCGACAACTGAGCCACGGTGCGCTGCGTGTGTTCGCCGGCTTCAAGCCAGTCGTGGTGCACGCGGCGGGTGCGCGGCTCGGGTTTCAACGCAGCCACCACGGGTAGCGCCAGTATCTGATCCAACCGCGCTGAGAGTTCCTCCTGACGGCTGCTGGACATGAGAAAGTCCCAGAAAGCGCGGAAACTGCGGCCTTGGTCCGAGTCGCCAATCGCATCGCGCTCGCCCATGATCTCGTCGAGCAGCGCTCCTTTGGAGCCTTCCCAGAGAGCAATCTTCTCGCGCACCTTGCGATCGAGCAGGCGAAAGTTGTGCTCCACCTCGCGGAAATCGGAGAGCAGTTCTCGGGCGATCTGTTGAAACTGCTGGAAGCGGTCCTTGACCGCAGTGTCGTCCAGCACGGGCGCATCGCCCGCCAGAACGCGAGCGATTTCCACATCGAGCTCATCCCGCTTCTTGCGCAGGTCGTCGACGCGTTTGATCGGATCAATCTCGGTGCCAGCGCTGATCTGCTCCAGCAGTGCAAACAGCGTCAGCAGGCGTGACTCGGTTCCCACAAACGCCCGTTCGGTGAGCGACCCCAACCATGCAATGGCTTTCTCGGTGGCCGGTGTCAGGTCGAATTGCGCCTCGTCGGTACCGGGCTTGTAGAACTTTCTCAGCCAGCCCTTGTCGGCAGCAGCCCAGTCGTTGAGGTACTCCGAAGCACCTTTGGGATAGGTCTCGGATCCGAGTTGCTCGCGCAAGACAAAAAGTTCGTCCTCCAGTGCCTCGGCCAGGTCGGCCTCGCTGATGACGCGCTCGTTCGGCGCCACGAAGACCCGGTGCAGGAAGTTGGCAACCAGCGGCGCATGCGGCGAGGCCAGCAACCTCCAGGCGGGGTGGCGGTCCCGGAGCGTGACGAGGGTGGCGTGGTTCACAGCGGTCCACTCACGGGCTCAATCCTTCAACAGGTGTCATGGTCGCAATTTCGATGGGGTCCAACCTTGGGCTGCGAATATTGCCAAAGTATCCCATTGCCCGATCAGACACTTGCTTGCAGCCATTGAGGCAACGAAGTCGTGCACATCATCTCCATCGTGGGCGAGGGAAATGGTCGGAGGCGCTTGATGAGCAGGTCTCTGCCGCAGTGACTGGGCTGGCACTGGGGCGGCTGCGCAGCCCGATCAAAGCCGCCAAACGTGGGATGGCCAGCATCCAAAGCACCCCCGTCGCTGCACGGCCCACCGAAACGCAAGCAGCTTTCAGGACAACGAAACGATATTCTTGGTGTCAGAAACTGAAACTCCTTTCTGATAAACTGGTTTCACTATGGTCACGCTCCCTGAGTTCATCCTGCTTCACGCAGAGTCCCTGCCCGAGGGAGGCGTGTTGTCGCCCAAGGAGTTTCTGCACATGGGAAGCCGCGATGCGGTCGACCAGGCTTTGTCTCGCCTCACCAAAGAGGGCAAGCTGTTGCGTGTGGCGCGGGGCACGTACGTCATGCCTGTGTCCAGCCGGTTCGGAACGCGTGCGCCCTCACCAGAAAAAGTGGTCCAGGCCCTGGCCGCCCAACATGGCGAGGTCGTGTCGCCTCACGGAGCCAATGCGGCCAATGCACTGGGGCTGACCCAACAGGTGCCGATTCGCGAGGTGTACCTGACCTCGGGACGCACCCACCATCTCAAGCTCGGCCGCTCCGAGGTCATGGTGAAACACGCACCTCGCTGGATGCTGGCGCTTGGCCCAGGTCCAGCCGGCTCCGCCGTGCGCGCTTTGGCCTGGATGGGGCCCTCCCACGTGAGCGAATCGCTGAGCACCCTGCATCGCACGCTGCCGCCCGCCGAGTGGCAGGCACTGACTGCGGCCCGAGCGGCGTTGCCCTCCTGGATGGCCAGGGCCATCGGCGAAGAGACGCTGCGTGGCTGAGCGCTACTTCGACTTGAACAAGGAGGACCAGAACGAAGTTCTGGAGCAGGCCCGGGCGAGGACGGGCAGACCTGCCCATCTGCTGGAGAAGGACCTGTGGGTCGTCTGGACGCTCGGCGTCTTGTTTGAATCGCCGTTTGCAGCCGACCTCACCTTCAAGGGTGGCACATCGCTGTCCAAGGCGTACAAGATCATCGAGCGGTTCTCCGAGGACATCGACCTCACCTAGGACATCCGCAAACTGATCCCGGATCTCACCGGTGACGGGTACTTTCTCCCGGCAAGCCGCAGCCAGGCCAGCAAATGGAGCAAGGCCGTCAGGGATCGGCTCCCCGACTGGATCGGATCGACCGTACAGCCCCATCTGCAGGCAGCGCTTGAGCGCGAGCGACTTGAGGCAACGCTGGAAATCGCAGGCGCGGAGCACGACACACTCCAACTGCACTACCCGGCAATCAAGCAGGGCACTGGGTATGTTTCACCCGTCATCACGCTGGAGTTTGGTGGCCGCGCCACTGGGGAGCCGCATGGCGTGCTCCCCATCACCTGCGACATGGCCGGTCATGTCGATGGCGTGTCGTTCCCCCAGGCACTGCCGCAGGTGATGGGTGTGGCACGGACCTTTTGGGAGAAGGCGACAGCGACACACGTCTACTGCGCGCAGGGACGAATCCGAGGTGAGCGGTACGCGCGCCATTGGCACGACCTGGCGGCCATCATGCGCAGTGAACACTTTGATGCTGTGATTGCTGATCGCGCCGTGGCTCGGGAGGTAGCGGAACACAAGTCCTGGTTCTTCAGCGAGAAGGCCGCCGACAACAAGACCATCAACTACACCTTCGCCGTCCTGGGCGCGTTGCGGATCGTGCCCGAGGGGGGCGCACGAGACGCGCTGGCCGCTGACTACGCCAAGATGCTGGAGGACGAGGTCATGGTGGGTGATGCCCTGCCCTTCGATCAACTGATGCAGGCCTGCGCCCAGGTGCAGGCTCGGGCCAACGCTGCCGCTCGGACCTAAGTCGAGTCGATCGATAGCGGCACACAACGCAGATACGACCAAGGTGCAGATTCAGGGCGCCCAAACGAATTGGTGTTGAAAACACCCATTATCAATACCGACTAGCCGGCGAGAAAAATGCGCCGGCTTTCATACAAGTATGGGATGCAGCGCGGGCTCTGTCGTACGATGCGGGCATGACCACCTTTGCCGAAACCCTCAAAAAAGAGATCGCCCGCGTGGCCCGCAAGGAACTGCGCGAGGAGATCACATCGCTGCGTAAGCTCAGCACGACCCAGCGTTCCGACCTCTCGGCCTTGAAGAAAGAGGTCAAGTCGCTTCAGTCGAGTCTGAAAAAACTGGAGAAGTTGCGCGTGGCGCCCTCCTCCTCAGCCTCCTTGGCCAAACCTTCACGGACGACCAAACCATCTCCCGATACACCCCGGGGGAAACCAGGCCGTAAAGTGACGTTCACTGCGGAGCGTCTGAAAGCCCAACGCTCCCGACTCGGCTTCACCCAGGAACAAATGGGGCAACTGCTGGGAGTCTCAGCCTTGTCAATCTGGAAATGGGAGTCAGGCGGCGCCGCGCCAAGAGCTGCACGTGTTCCTGAAATTCTGGGGAAGATTGCAATGGGCAAGCGTGAAGTCTTGTCGCTCATTGAACAGCACGCGGCCTAAAGAACCCGCTTTAGGTCGAATAAATGCGCTCTGAGAACTAGGCATCGTGCATCACCATACGGTGGGCAGGATTGCACCTGCCCACCTTCTTCATCAGCGCAGAGACACCTCAACACCGTTCTCAGGCTGAACGCCGCCGCCCAAGAGCGGGGCTACGAGAACGCGGCCAGGAAGCAACTTCTGAAGCAGCGCGTGGACATCTTTGAGCACGTCCAACTTGACGCCCTCGTCAAGGTTAACGGTGAGAACGATGCGCTCGCTGTGGGGCATGTCGATACCCAATGCGGCACGCCCAGTCAGCCACGCACGCTCCACACCAAGCATCAGCAAACCCGTGGCGACGCCGGGCGTGTTCTGAAACATCTCGATCCGCTTTTCGATGCGCAGCTTTTGCTGCTTGCTCATCATGGAGACCGAGCTGAGATAGGCCGTGGAGATGTCCTTGCGCCAGTGGCCCAGAGCCTCTGACACCTTCTTGTACGCGTGGTCAACCAGTTCACGGTTCTGTTTGAACCACGCTGGCGTCTCCTCACCCTCAGCTGGCGGGCGGTGGCCGGTGATGTCTTCGAACATGTCTGCTGCGAACTGGTGACGCAGGCCGTGACTCGAGACCCCCATAGCCTTCTGGTTGATGCCGTACTTGCGCAGCACGTGGTAGTACTTGGTCCGCGCCTCTTCCATCGTCATGCGCTCGTAGCCCATCTCACCTTTGTTGTTGTGCTCATCAGCCCAGGCGCGCGCGCGCTCAAGAACATCGCGCTGTTTGGCTTGCTTCACAGGATCCTTCATGAAGGGCACAAAGCGGCCCGCGCCACCCTTCGTGCCAAGTTTGATTGCAATGCCATCACGGCGCTCGGCCTCACGCGGGCGAAAGCTCAGCGCTTCTTTGACACGCAAGCCGAAGTTCAGTTCGAGCTCAAACAGGATGGCCTCCTGAGGGTTTTCGATCGCGACAACTTCGATGATCGCTTGGGCATCCACCCCGGCAGCCTTCCAGCTCTTGCTGCCATGGGTCACCTGCGCACAAGTGACGGCGGCCTTGTCCACGCCTTTCGCGGCAAGTGCTTCGTAAAGCTCTTCCCGCTTCGGAATTGCACCAATCTTGCCGATGAGCTCACAGAACTTACGAATCACGCTCAGCTTGTTGGTGATCGTTTTTGCCGTATGACCCAGTTCGTTGGCCCAGTATGCAGTGAGCGCCACAGCGTGACGCTGTCCGATTTCGTCAATGCGCTGAATGGGCATGTTCAGCGTTCTCAAATCCTGGATCAGATTCTTCATGGTGCTTCCGAACGCTGTTAGCGTCTTCTCCCCGACGTTGCGCTTGCGGCCGGTTGAAGACTTGAGGGCCAGGTTCCGCAGGAAACACACCATCTGCCGCAACGGGTCGTTGGGATGTGCCTTGATCGCTTCTAGCGCGCGTGGATTTTCGCTTCCCGGCCCTCCCGTGGTGAGTGTTTCGGCACGCGACTTCGCTCGGGATTCGCGACGTTTTCCGCGACCATTGCCAGATTTTTTCGCCATTTCTCTTTCTCCTGTTGTGACTTGCGTCGTGATGAGGGCTAACACCTGCGGGCGCCCTACGCACCCGCATGTCTAAACCTTCAGGCAGGCCCAAACCGCCAGATCGCTCTGGCTTTTCGTTTGTCTTTTTGCTACTGGTCGCCCGGTACAAGGCCCCTGGGCAAGGCACGTCAGTCTTCGGTGGTTTCCGTTTTTCGTTAGCAAGCTGTCCTGTCGGCACAGGTGGAATCCCCGTGTGACCCCCATCCTTTTTTGATGGGCACCCCGACGCATGGACATCGTCGGGGGGGTACTGTCTTGTTCAGACAGAGCCTTGTGGGTAGGCTAGACCAGAGCAGTTATTCACTACCCAGGTGAACTCACTTCACCGCCAGACTGATTTGGCGGCGTTGTCCTTTGCAGCTTGTCCAACCTGCCCCTTTTTAGGCCCTGAGGGCTCCCGGCAAACGCGCCAGGCGGGAGGTACTTGTGACGAACCACCCGCAGGTAGTCGTCAGTGCAAAGTCAAAACGTGAGTTGATCTATACGCTTACGCGTCCGCACCCGCTCCGTAGCTCAGAGCGTTGGCTGGCGGCTTCCAAGAAGGAAGGCCTGGTTGGCTTGCTGTGGGCAGTCCCCATTCGGGGTCGCCACTTCTGAACCGCGTCGCGGGCTCAGCAGCTGGTCGTTATTCGACCTGTTTTGCGGCGCTCCATACAGAGCACCGTCTTGGTTTGCGACTTCCAACGTGGGAAGTCGGCTTGTTGCCTTAGGACACTCATGGTGAAGCGTCGGTTAGCGGTTTTCCCTGTGTAGGGAGTGGGACATCACTGGGATGTCTAAGTACCAGAGGTACAGGTGAGCGAATAGTAGATGCTGTTTGCAGTCTTGTCTTGTGATGCGGACCAGTTGGGGATAGGTACCGCTCAACGCAGTCTGCCCGAGCCCTTGTCCACAGATGGCAAAACACTCTCCCGCAGCGTGTCACTCATGCCAACGGGCAAAAAAGTCCTTTCAGATCAGAAGCCTTCATATCACTCTGGTTGCCACCACTCCTGCAGACACCCCAAGTGGGTTGTTTGAAAGTGCCCTGTTGATATCTCGCCGTCAACACGACACTTGAACGCGCAAAACGATCCGTCGATTGAGGAAACAAGAAATGGCAGCCCTGCTCCTAGCTCCCTACATAAATGGAGCCACCTGATTGCGCGTTTCGACAAGATGGTTCACGCCGCAGTGAGGTGCGATTCTTTGGCTGACCCACACGTTGTGACCGTCCATGGCCACCCGTGGCCTCACCTTCGAAGAAACCAGCTTCAGCCCCGCGCGCGCAATGTGCGTCGAAGCCGCCACTGGCCTGCCATGGCCTCCTGCGGCCCCTACTGTGACTTGTTGTAGGGACCCGCCTCCCACGCGAACACTTTGTGGTCGCCAATGGCCTCGGGTGGCCCACCCTGGCCAATACAACAGCGTGGATAAGGGTCGCCTCGCAAGAGTTGCAGTTTGTGGCCTGCACTGGCCCGACTTGGCCTCCCGTGGCCAACAACTGGTCCGCATCGCTTGCAGAGGTGCGAAGGCCCCAACAGAATTCCCAGCAGCACAATTTTGTGCAGGCAAGAAACCTGGAGAGACCTATGAAACGCGACGCACATCTGATCACTGTTCCCGCACGAGCCATCGACGTGGGCTACGCCAATACCAAGTTCACCTGTGGCCACAAGGTGGCACGAGGTGTCCCGATCATCCATGCGGACCTGTTTCCGTCGATCACCGCCACCTTGCGGGCGGGCGCCACTTTCCGACATGCACCCGGCACCCTTGGGGCCGACGGATGCATCAGCGAAATCGATGGGGTGCCACACTT
Organism: Hydrogenophaga sp. GW456-12-10-14-TSB4; assembly: GCF_059424305.1. Taxonomy (NCBI): domain Bacteria; kingdom Pseudomonadati; phylum Pseudomonadota; class Betaproteobacteria; order Burkholderiales; family Comamonadaceae; genus Hydrogenophaga; species Hydrogenophaga sp. GW456-12-10-14-TSB4. The sequence continues at coordinate 254,151 of NZ_JBWKZH010000001.1, forward strand.
TGCCGGTCGTGGGGTCGAGATGCACCTCAAGGGGCTCCAGCCACGCCACGTCATGAAGGACTACTGCACCTCTCCCTCCTACCTCGCGCTCATGCGGGGGGCTATGCACTACATGCTGGTCGATGAAGGCAATCCGAAAGAGATGACGATTCAGCACCTGACCGTAGGACTCCCCCTCAACACCTTTGACGAATACGAGAACCACCTGCGCGAGCTGGTCATCGGTCGGCACGCCGTGACCAGCCCAGATATTGAAGTGGGTGCAAGGCACGTAACGGTGCTGAACGCCTCCGTCATGGTGCAACCCCTCGGAGCCCTCTACTACTACGGCCTCACACACAAGGACTTCGAGATGAGCGGGTGGAATCTCGTGGTCGACGTGGGCGGCGGAACGATTGACTTTCTGGCGGCCTACGACAAGGTACCCAACTACGAACGCTCGGGTGCTCATCCAGAGTCGATGCTGGCGTGTGCGTACGAGGTGGCCAAAGCGATCCATCCGGACCTGAAGAACCAGTACGGTGTCATTCAGGCGATTGACATGGCCATCCGCGACAACCGTGAAACCGTTCGCATTGGTGGCGAGGACTACGAAATGGCCCGCTACAAGGGTGCCATCAACGAGGTCCTTCGACGTGGATATGAGGCGATGCTCAACACGGCAGGCGCCTTGAACGACTTCGACAACGTTTTGGTCTGTGGCGGCGGTGGCGCGGTGTTCTTTGAGTTTCTCCGCGCACATGCGCCTGAGCTGCGCCGTCGCCTGAAGATGGATGGTGGCTCAACCTTCTCCAACGTGCGCGGTTTCCAAGTAGTGGCCGACTACTCTGCGAACGAAGCCTCCGCAAACCGTTGATCAAACGGAGCACACAATGACGCAGCGAAAACGATCAAAAAATCCTGGCGAAGTTCTGCGGGTCCGGCTAACCATTCCCCCCGATGGGGTCGGGGTCCTGGACTATCTCAAGGGGATCAGCCCAGCAGGACTCAACATGGAGATCCTACAGTTGGTTCATCTGGGCTACCAGTTCCGAATAGTCATGAACCGTGGGGGCTTACCACTCTTCGGACAACACCCCACGCCAGCTGCAGTGGAAGTCCCATTGACTCCTCGGGCTCCATCGATTCCCCTCGGCGCCCTAGAGAACATCCAGGTCAATGCTGCCGAGCCTTCGGACGAAGGTGCACAAGTTGCCAGCCCTTTTGCTGCAAGTTTTAAGACCATGTTTGCGCCAGCGTACGAACGCACAAAGAATAGAAAGGCTGTAGCCTGACTAGGGCCATGAGTGGGAAGAAGAGGCAACGCGATCACCCACCAGCTCAATCAGCAAGAGTTCTAGATGATGTGAACATTTCAGAGGGACTCTTCATCACGAGCCATCTGCTCTCGCTCACGCCGCATTTCCTCTTTGAGCTCGGCGCTCGCTCCGTTCAGCCAACGGATTCCACATATGGCCACCAAGATTCCCACAGCCATGAATATTTTGAGCAAGTCTGGCGCCGTCATTTGAACTCCTCGTTGAACGCAATCATTCCAAAATATTCTAGGCGCCCATGCTCAGAAAGCAAGCTGAGCGCTGCGGAAAAGCGTGCATCTGCGAAGGGCATCGCAACTTGGTTTGGTGAGGACTGACAGGGGCACTCACAAGGAATTTCATTCATCGGATGTACTCAGTTTGCCAGCGGCCTGCTAGGCGAGCTGCAGTCGACAAAAAATGAGCGCCCGGCCTTGACATCAGGTCCTCTTGTGCGAACTTGGTCTAACCAATCACACGCAAGAGGAACGAATGACTCCCACTCACCAAGAAGCGATTCGCGCCACGGCGTGGCGCCGCAGCCTGAGACAGCACTTCGACGTTGCCGCGCTGAATCGATCTATGACCAGGGCGCCCCACTGGCTCTTAAAGTCAGTGTGCGGACGCAACCTGCTCGTGCAGAAGCTGCGTCAATTGCGGCCCGGCCTGGCATTCTCGTTCTGGGCGACCAGTAGTGCTTTGGATCCCCTGCTCGAGGCCATGGTCGACGAGCTTGGGCTGCGCACGATGCCTGAACCTAGCAACCTGCAAGAGCAGATTTGCTTTCTGCGTTGGGCCCTTGCACGAATCATCGCGAGGGAACCACGGCGCTCGCTTGGCCGAGGTTCCTTCCTCACAGGAGCTCGGGTATGAACTCCACAACCTGGCTGGTGCTCGGATTCATGATTTTTGTTGTCGTAATCGCGTTTCAAGGCAACAGCAGCACGAGAGGCCGATCATCAAACTCCGATGACGACGATGACGATCCCTACAAGCAGATTCAAGATCAGATGGAGGAAGACCACCTTTACCGCCTCTGGCAGGACAGCGACTACTGATGCAGCCATGACAAAACCATCACGCATCAGCATAAGCCAGGAGACATCTAACTTGGTTCCTGCGAAACAGTCCTCCGTCCAGACCGGAGGGATGCCATGAAAGAAGAACGGCAATCACTGCTCGTGGAGTGTTTGAGCGAGATACAACAGGGAAGGCAGACCAGGGCTACCGGGAGCATTTCCCCTCAAACAGGCGAGAGCGCGATGGATCCTGGCGCACAAACCGCAGAGGATCTGGACCAACTGGCCGTGACGGCGACCCGGCTGGCCTACCGGCACCGCCAAAAAGTAACTTTCAATGAACTCCTGGCGATTCCCGTGCTGTTCTGCGAGATGGACCATGTGGACGTCAATAACGGCCCAGCTCTGCGGCCGCGCTCAGCACATTGGGACATGGTTCAGGATGCCCTGCAAAATTGGGCGCCCGAAGGCTTACGCACAAATGTCCTGCGCCGGCTACCGTGGATAGCCGAGCTTGAGCACTGGGAACCTGAGACCACCCGCTTCTTGCTGGAACACGCGCTGCCTGGAGGTGCGACGTTTCAGCATGAGCTGGCACTACCAGCCCATCAACCCGCACACAGCCCAGCATCGAGCCTCGGCTTCATCCTGCTGGTGGCATGCAGTGAACGAGGCTGGCCAACGCGATGGCTCCGCCGTGAGCAGGAGCGCGCGCGTCTCATGGCTGTCCTGAAATTTGTGCTCGAAATCGAAGGGGCATGTGTCGCGAAAGTGGGTGCGGTGTTACCCGCATCTGAAGCACTGACACAGGGAATCTGCGACTGGTTGACGCTGGAGATCGCGCTCTCAGGCCATGACACCTGGGATCTTCATCTCGACCGATACGATGCGGATCGCAGGTGGATCCATCTCGCGCGAGCTGGCGAGCCAGCGTCCCAGCTTCGCGTCCCCCTCCGGTCCCATCTGATTGGTTCGACGGGCCTGTCACGAATCGCCTCCCACATGGGCCTACTAGCCCCACGCCACCCAGGGGTACGGCAGTGAAGCGCAGTCTTGAGATGTATCTGCTTGCGCTTGGCGTCTGTGGACTGACACTTGGCTATGTGGCCTGGCCGGGGACCGCATGGGGAGGCGCCCTCAGCATCGTGCTGCCTTTCATGTGCGGACTTCAGCCAACGCGTATGCGAGCTTTGGCAATCTCCGCTGGCCATTACCTTGGCGCGCTCGGACCGTACGTTATCGGTGAACTCCTAGTCACACAGGGCACCGATGGATGGGAAAGGCTGATGACCGCTTGCCTGGTTTTGGCTTTCTCCGCATCGGCATGGGCGCTCACTGGTGGCCACCACCCAACTGCATTTAGGCGGTTCATCACCATGCTGGGCGTGTGGGTCGTCACACTTGTCACACCCATGGGTGGATGGGGTTTGGCACATCCGAGCTTGGGTTGGCTATTCATCGGCAAAGGCGGAATGGGCCCGCTGACATTTGTGATTACCGGTGTTTTGACCGCGTTTCTGGTCACCGCTATTCGCAGAGAACGCGAGCGACGCGCACCGATGAGCGTGGTATCTGGGCGATCGCTCGCATTGGCCATCTGCGCCACTGTAGTTCTAGACGGAACCTTTGACCAGACGGCTGCGCCGAGCCATTTAGGTCCTGTCGCGGTCGTTTCGACCAATCGATCTCATGGGGTGCTGCATAGCCCCGACGTGCAGCGTGAAAAATCCCTGCGGCTTGAGGCGCTGCTCGGCAAGCTCGCCCTGGTCAACCAGCAGCATGATCCGATCCTGTTGGTGTTCACACCTCAGCGGGACTTCGAAGTGAATCAGTTCACAGACCGGCAGGTCGTGCTACAGGAACTTCGTACGGCAGTGACGCGCCACAGGATCGGATTGGTCGTGAACATGGCGACTGCGACCTTGGGACATCCGGTACCGGCTACTTCGGAGTGCATCGCCATGCTCCCGAGCACGCTGGCAAACACAGTCAAGTTCCGGAGCCCAACCTGCAAAGTCGAGGTGATCGCGATGGACCCATCTGCTCCAGCTCCCGGTAACAGCGCTGATGAGCACGAGCGACCAGCACAACTTGAAGTTTCTTATCAACATTGGCCCCGAGATGACTTGAAACCCTTTCTGGAACTCTGGCATGCAAGCGCGGCAGCAACCCATCCAGCGCGGATCGTCGTTTTGAATATTGCGGACGGCACTCCTCGGATGACTCACGCCAGCCGTTTCATGGCAAAACACGTCCTGTCGCTTGCCTGGGCCACACGCAATGGCGTCGTCGCCGAGACCATGAGACGCGGGCCAGCGTGAAACGCGATGGACAGTTGGGGCAGGCGTGCGAGCACTGACAAGGGCCAGCGCGCAGGACTGGTCGTGATCGATTGACCAGGTTCGGTCAGCACAATACATTTCTAGTCACCGTACGACAGTACGTGAAGGCACATGCCTTCCTTCAACTTGAGTTCACTGATGTTTATGAGTGAACTCCGCCCAGATCAGCGTTGTGACAAGTCTCGAATGAAAAGACTGGTCATGGTCGTCTGGTTGATTCTGATCTGACCTAGATACCCGGGTCGGCGCACGCAAGTGCGTGAAGGCGAAATCCTTCAATCACCGCGAGCTAGCAGCCATTCACGCGCCAGCTTCGCACCGGCCGCCTTCTGCGCAGGCCACACAGGCATTTTCCGTTCCGCTCTTCGCAAAGCGGGCTCTTCATTTTTTTCCTTTTCATCATTTGGGCAAGTTGTCTGTGCCCAGGCTCGGCTTTGCCTCACTGGGGCGCTTGCGTACTGCCGTGCTCTTGACAAGTGACTGACCTATGCAATCTTGATCAGAGAGAACTACACATGAAAGAAAAACCACGGCCCGACTTCGACGATGAGCTCCCTAGGTATTGCATGAACCGCCAACACGCCATTCAAGCACTTTGCGTCAAGCCAAACTACTTCGACACGCACATCAGGCCGCGCCTGAGAACAACAAAGCAAGGCACTTCTCTCCTGTTCCTTTGCGAAGAAGTGAAGGCGATCGCATACGAAATGTTCAATGCACCCGGCACTGAGATCGCTCGCGCCGACGACATGCAGACAAAACCAGAAAAAACGAGTGCAACACCATGGGAAAAAAATCAACCGGTATCTACAAACGGCAAAACGGCAGCTGGGTCGTCGATAAGTTCGTCGAAGGAGTTCGGGTTTACCAAAGCTTTGGATCGTATGAAGACGCAGAAGCGTGGCTCACCCGGGAACTAGAGGCACTACGGCAGACGCGCGTCCATGGTGCCACCCCCCAGATTACCTTTGACCAAGCTGCTGGGCGCTTCATTGAAGAGAATGCGCATATGGCGTCAGTGGAGTCATCTGGCTATCACCTGAAGGCCGTGATGCCCTACATTGGCGACCTTCTGCTTGAGCAAGTTCATTCAGGAACACTGCAGCCTTTCATTGATGCTCGACGCGAGGCAAAGATCTCACACAAATCGATCAATTTGAGCCTGGGCGCGGTGCGTCGAGTCCTCAATCTGGCAGCGGGAACTTGGCGCGATCCCGAGTCGGGCAAACCTTGGCTGGTCTCTGCCCCCCTGATCACCATGTTGCCTTTGACAGGTCATCAGCGTCCTCCACGGCCGATCACTTGGGACGAGCAAGCGCTTTTGCTGAAGGAGTTGCCGAAGCATCTTCACGACATGGCGCTGTTTACTCTGCACAGTGGCGTGCGAGATGATGTGGTTTGCAATCTCCAATGGGCTTGGGAGATCCCAGTGCCGGAGCTCAACATCTCCGTTTTCGAGACCCCGCCAGAAAACGTCAAGGGGCGCCGCACTTCAAAGCTGGTGGTGTGCAACAGCATTTCCCAGGCCGTGATTGAGGAAGCGCGGGGGCACCACCCGACCCACGTTTTCGCGATGTCTTGGCGCCACCGTGAACTTGGACCAATCAAGGCCATGAACAACAGCGCGTGGCAAGCAGCGCGCTCAAGGGCGGGTCTGGGCGATCTGCATGTCCACGACCTTCGCCATACGGTTGGCATGCGACTGCGTGAGGCTGGCGTCATTGAGTCGACCCGGCGGGACGTCCTGTGGCACAGCAATCGCTCCGTCACGGACCACTACTCCATGGCCCAGATCCGAGAGATTCACGAAGCTCTGGAGAAGATCACAAAGCCGACCAACGGCTGGAACAAGAGCCTCCAGACGCTGAAAGCGGAGCATGCGCTGCGGAAAGCCGGCACACGGACTTGAGCCTCGGATGCTGATGATCAATTCCGAGTCCCGCAAAAGTCCCGCAGCAAAGAAAAACGGGCTAGCTCTTTTGGAGCTAACCCGTTGTTCTAGAACGATGTTCTGGTGCGGCTGGCAGGAATTGAACCCACGACCCCTTGGTTCGTAGCCAAGTACTCTATCCAACTGAGCTACAGCCGCGAAGCCTCGAATTATAGCAGCATTTTTTTGGTAGGCCGTGTTGGACTTGAACCAACGACCAAAGGATTATGAGTCCTCTGCTCTAACCAACTGAGCTAACGGCCCGCCACGAGGATTGTAGGGGCCCTTATTTGTGGTGGCTGAGCGCGTTACCAACCAGCTTGGCCGTGACATCAACAATCTGGATCATGCGCTCGTACGACATGCGCTGAGGACCGATCACGCCCAAGGTGCCCACCACCTGGCCGTCCACCTCATACGGCGCGGTGACCACGGAAAGATCCTCGTAGGGCACGACCTGGCTCTCGCCGCCAATGTAGATGCGCACCCCGTCGGCCTGGGCCGACACATCGAGCAGGCGGATCAGCTGGGTCTTCTGCTCGAATAGATCGAACATGCGGCGCAGGTTGCCCATGTCGCTGGAGAACTCGCTGACCGACAGCAGGTTGCGCTCACCCGACACCACCACCTCGTCCTGCGCCTCACTGGCCTCGGCCCCGATGTCCACCGCGGCTTTCATGAGATCGGCGATTTCGCCGCGCAAGGCGTCCAGCTCGGTCTTGAGGCGTTCGCGCACCGCCTCCATGGTGAGCCCCGAGTAGTGGGCGTTGAGGAAGTTGGCCGCTTCCAGCAGCTGGGGCTGGGTGAAGTTGACCTGCGTGTGGATGATGCGGTTCTGCACGTCGCCCTCGGGCGACACGATGATCACGAGCACGCGCCGTTCGGACAGGCTGAGGAACTCAATGTGGCGGAACACCGAGGCCCGCCGCGGCGCCATGACCACGCCCACAAACTGGGACAGGTTGGACAGCATCTGGGCGGCGTTGCTGATCACGCGGTGGGGCTGCCCTGCCTCAAGGCCGGGTGACGCCATGTCGCTCACCGCGGGCAGGCTTTCACGGCGCACCGTGAGCATGGTGTCCACGAACAAGCGGTAGCCACGCGCCGTGGGAATGCGCCCGGCCGAGGTGTGCGGGCTGGCGATCAGGCCGAGCTCCTCGAGGTCGCTCATCACGTTGCGGATGGTGGCCGGGGACAGCTCCATGCCGGCGGCCCTGGCAAGCGTGCGCGAACCGACGGGCTGGCCGTCGGCGATGTAACGCTCGACGAGGGCTTTGAGCAGCAACTTGGCGCGGTCATCCAACATGGCTTCATTCTAAGGACGGATGCCCCCGGCAGTACCGCCGGGACACAGGGTTTTATGCCATTCCGCCACAGAGAAGCTGTGTTGTAATTTCCTTATGAGCATGTCAACCGACACCCGGTCCACGACCGTCCGATGGAACCGGCCCTTGCGCTTCGCGCATGTCGTCATCGTGGGCAAGTACCACGCACCCGGGGCGCGCAACGCGGTTGACGAGATCGCGCACTTCCTGCACGACGAAGGTTGCGACGTCTCACTGGAAAAGGAAACCGCCTCCAACACGGGTCTGCTGCAGTACCCGGCGCTGGACGTGCCCGCGATGGGCAAGGCCTGCGATCTGGCCCTGGTGGTCGGCGGCGACGGCACCATGCTCGGCATCGGGCGCCAGCTCGCGCGCTATGGCGTGCCGCTGGTGGGCATCAATCAGGGGCGCCTGGGTTTCATCACCGACATCCCGTTCGACGGCTACCAGGAAAAGCTGCGCCCCATCCTGCGCGGCGAGTTCGAGGAAGACGCGCGCGCACTGATGGCGGCCACGGTCTGGCGCGACGGCCGTTGCGTGTTCGAGGCCACGGCGCTCAACGACGTGGTGGTCAACCGGGGCGGCGTGGCCAGCATGATCGAGCTGCGCGTGGAAGTGGACGGTCATTTCGTGGCCAACCAGCGCGCCGACGGCCTCATCATCGCGTCCCCCACCGGCTCGACCGCCTACGCACTCTCGGCCGGCGGCCCCCTGCTCCACCCCGGCATCGGCGGCTGGGTGATGGTGCCCATCGCGCCCCACACCCTGTCCAACCGGCCGGTGGTGATTCCGTCGCACAGCGAGATCGCGGTGGAGATCGTCTCGGGCCGCGACGCCAGCGCCAACTTCGACATGCAATCGCTCACCAGCCTGCTGCACGGCGACCGCATCGTGGTCCGCCGCTCCGAGCACGCGCTGCGCCTGTTGCACCCGGTCGGCTGGACCTACTTCGACACCTTGCGCAAAAAGCTGCACTGGAACGAAGGGGCCTGAAAGCCCGGTCAAAATAGCGGCCTGTCCATCCCTTCAACGCCGCGCCCCGCACATCCATGAGCCTCAGACGCATCGTTTTGCGCGACTTCGTCATCGTGCAGTCCCTCGAACTGGAGCTGGGCTCCGGCTTTGGTGTGCTCACCGGGGAAACGGGGGCCGGCAAGTCCATCCTGATCGACGCCCTGCAGCTGGCCCTGGGCTCGCGCTCGGACAGCGGCGTGGTGCGCGAAGGCGCGGCGCGCTGCGACATTGCGGCCGAGTTCGATGCCCCCGCTTCGCTCACTCCGTGGCTGGAAGAACAGGGATTTCCCGTCGAAGACGGCCTGCTGCTGCGCCGCACCGTGGACACCGAAGGCCGCAGCCGCGCCTGGATCAACGGCAGCGCGGCCACCGTGACCCAGCTCAAGGCCCTGGCCGACGGGCTGGTGGACATCCACGGCCAACATGCCTGGCAAAGCCTCACGCGCGCCGAGGCTGTGCGCGACCTGCTCGACGCCTATGCCGGCATCGACACCGCGCCGGCGGCCCGGGCCTGGGCTCAATGGCGCCAACGCCGCAAGGCGCTGGACAGCGCCACCGAAAAACAGAACAGCCTGCAGCAGGAGAGCGAACGCCTCGCCTGGCAGATCGCGGAGCTCGACAAACTCAGCCCCCAGGCCGGTGAGTGGGAAGAGCTCAACACCCAGCACAGCCGGCTGGCCAACGCCCAGGGCCTGCTGGACGCGGCCCAGATCGCTGCGAACGCGCTGGACGAAGACGACACCAATGCCGCCGCCCTGATCCACCGCGCGCTGTCGGCCCTGCAAGCCCAGGCCCACATCGAACCGCAGTTCGCCAGCGCCATCGAAGCACTGGAGGCCGCGCTCGCCCAGGTGCAGGACACGGTGCACAGCCTGCACCAGTACAGCCGCCACACCGAGCGCGACCCGGGCAGTCTGGAAGCCCTGGACCAGCGCCTGTCCCTCTGGGTTTCGCTGGCCCGGCGCTACCGCCGCACGCCGGAAGAGCTGGCCGAGGTGCATGCGCAGTGGAAGACCGAACTCGCCCAGATCGATCAGGCGCTGGACCTTGAGGCGCTGCAACGCGCGGAACGCGCCGACTGGAAGACCTTTGCCACCGCCTTGCAGGCCATCAGCAAGGAACGGCAGAAGGCCGCGCCCAAGCTGTCCAAGGCCGTCACCGCCACCATGCAGACCCTCGGCATGCAAGGCGGGGTGTTCGAGGTGGCCTTGCTGCCGCTGGAAGAACCCCAGGCCCACGGTGCGGAGCAGGTCGAGTTCCGCGTCGCCGGCCACGCGGGCGCCACACCCAAACCGGTCGGCAAAGTGGCCTCGGGCGGCGAGCTGTCTCGCATCGCGTTGGCCATCTCGGTGGTCACCAGCCGCCTGGGCCAGGCCCCCACGCTGATCTTCGACGAGGTGGACTCGGGCATCGGTGGCGCCGTGGCCCACACCGTGGGCCAGCTGCTGCGCCAACTCGGCAAGGACCGCCAGGTGCTCGCGGTGACCCACCTGCCGCAAGTGGCCGCCTGCGCCGACCACCACCTGCTGGTGAGCAAGCAGGCCGTGGGCCGTCAGACCCAGAGCACCGTCGAGCCCATTGCCACCGATGCGCGCGTGCGCGAACTCGCGCGCATGCTGGGCGGCGGCGAACAGTCCGAAATCTCGCTGGCGCATGCCCGCGAAATGCTGGCCGCGTGAACCGCGGCCGTTGCCATGAACCCGATTGATGACACCCCGATCCACCTCGTCCTGATCACCGGCATGTCCGGCTCGGGCAAGACGGTGGCGCTCACGGCGCTGGAAGACGTGGGCTTCTACTGCGTGGACAACCTGCCGCCCGAGCTGCTCGAATCCTTCATCGATCTTGAGCAGAGCAACCGCGCAGCCCGCGTGGCGATCGCGATGGACGTGCGCAGCGCGGCCGCCCTGCCCGGTCTGCCCAGGCGCCTGGCTCAGTTGCAGCGGCGTGCCCACCGGCCGGTGCACCTCACCACCGTGTTCCTGGACGCGACCACAGACACGCTGGTGCGGCGCTTCTCCGAAACGCGCCGCCTGCATCCGCTCTCGCTCAAGCGGTCTCAAGACCAGCACCGGGCCTTGACCGATGCGATCGAGCACGAACGCGAGTTGCTGGCCGAGTTGCGCGAGCAGGCGCTGGTGCTCGACACCAGCCTGATCCGCCCCACGCGCCTGCGCAGCCAGATCAAGGACCTGCTCGGAACCACGCAGGCGCCGTTGACGCTGGTGTTCGAGTCCTTCGCGTTCAAGCGCGGCATTCCGATGGACGCCGACTTCGTGTTCGACGTGCGCATGCTGCCCAACCCCCACTACGAACCCGAACTCAAGCCGCTGAGCGGGCTGGATGCCCCGGTGGCGACCTACCTCGCGGCGCAGCCTGAAGTGGTGCAGATGGAAGAGCAGATCACCGCCTTCCTGCGCCACTGGCTGCCCCAGATGCTGCGCGACCACCGCAGCTACGTCACCGTGGCGATCGGCTGCACCGGCGGCCAGCACCGTTCGGTCTACCTGGTGGAGCGGCTGGCCGACACCTTCGCACCCGACTGGTTCACGCGCGTGCGCCATCGCGAAGACGACAACTGGCCGGGGCCAGCCAGCCAGGCGGCCGAACTGACCTAACTCAGAGCGGACAGCAGCTGGCGCACCGGTGTCGGCAGGCCGTGGTCGATCAAGGCAGCGGCGGGCACCCACTGGCCCGGCAAGCTGTCCATGGTCTGGTCACCTGGCAGGTCCAACAGCAGGGGGTGCAGACGCAACTCCCGGTGGGTGAGGCTGTGCGACACCGGCTCGAGCGGCTGCAGCCGCTGGGCGAACCCGGATGGCAGTGCCGCCTGCACAGCGGCTTCATCGGCGAACACGGGCGGGCAATACAGCCCCGCCCAGATGCCGGGCGCCGGCCGGCGCTCCAGCCAGAAGCCAGGCTGCCCATCGGCACCGCTGCCGCGCACCAGCAACAGCCACCAGCTCTCGAAACGGCGCGCCACACGGCGGGTCTTGACCGGGAAGCGGGTCGTCTGGTCGGTCCCGTGAGCGCGGCACACCGTCTGCACCGGGCAGCGCCCACACAACGGCTTGGTGCGCTGGCACACCGTCGCACCGAGGTCCATCAAGCCCTGCGTGTAGGCCGTCATGTCGTCGCCCGTGGGAGCGTCCGGCAGCAGCGCCTGGGCCAGCGACCAGAGTTCGCGCTGCGGCCCGGCCTGCGCCAGATCGCCCTCGAAGGCCAGCAGGCGCGACAACACGCGGCGCACATTGCCATCCAGGATGGAGATGCGCTCACCGTGGCAGAACGCCGCGATCGCTGCGGCGGTGGATGCGCCGATGCCCGGCAGGGTTTCGAGTTGCTCGGCCGTGCCCGGGAACACGCCACCGTGGTCGTTCACCACCGCTTGCGCGCAGCGGTGCAGGTTGCGCGCCCGGCTGTAGTAACCCAGACCGCTCCACAGCGCCATCACGTCGTCCGGAGGCGCAGCGGCCAGCGCGCGCACATCGGGGAAGCGTTCCAGGAAGCGGGGGTAGTAGGACAGCACGGTGCTGACCTGGGTCTGCTGCAGCATCACTTCCGACAGCCACACCCGGTACGGATCGCGGGTGTTCTGCCAGGGCAGGCCGCTGCGGCCCGAATGGCGCTGCCATTCAATGAGCCGGGGCGCGAACGTGATGGGCAGAACCTCCCCCAAGGGGTGCACCGAAACGGCCTCGGCGCTCATGCCACCAGTGCTTCTTCGGAAGACGGTTCTTCTTCAGGGGCGGCCAGCAGGTGCTCGGTGAGCTCGGCCAGTTTGACGTCGAGCTGGTTGAGTTCGGCCTGGTGCGCCTGCAATTCCCGGATGCGCTCGTCCAGGCCGCCCGCGGCCTGCTGGATGCGCGACACGGCCTCGATGCGGCGGCTGAAGTTGCGGCGGCGCTCGCGCAGTTGCGCGTCCAGCTGGGCGGCGGCGGACTTGTTCCACAGCTCCACCTCGTTGACCGCGGTGTCGTAGACCACGCGAAGCCGGCTCATGAGCGCGCGCGCCAGGCGTTCGGCAAACTCGGGCTGGGCCAGGCGCAGCGCATTGCCCAGGCTGAGGTATTGAAGATGGCTCTTCTCGATCAGGTCGAGGTCCTTCACGTACTGCCCCAGGCGCGGCGGCGTGGGTGCCTGCAAGGAGAAGCCGTACTCGGCGTTGAGGTTCTTGAAGCTGCCCTCCAGCATGGACTGGATCTCGCCCGCCATGCGGTCGGACTTGGCCATGTCGGCGCGCAGGCGGTCGAAGGTCTGGTCATAGGCTCGGCGCACGCCCAGCTTGATGCCCGGTTGCTTCAGGGCTTTGCCCAAAGTGGCCACCTCGGCCTTGAGGTGGGAGGAGCTGAGCATGGCGAACAGGTCCTTGAGCAGGCGCAGGTGCACCGAGCGCACGGCCTGGATCTTGGCGCCGCTGGCATCGAAATCGGCTTGCTCCTGCTCGATGCGCAGCCGCATCTGCTTGATCACGCCGGTGTTCTTGCCGCGCAAGCCTTCGAGTTCCTGGATCTGCTCGACCAGGTCGCGCGCGCGGGTGTGCACCATGCGGCCGGTTTCCGCGCGCAGGGACTGGATGCCATTGGCCACCGCCGCACCCAGGATCTTGCGGCGCTGGCCCAGCAGGTCCACGCCCAGGGCGGTCTCCAGCTCCATCAGGTTGCTGGCCGCCAGCAGTTTCTTGTCGCGGTGCACCTTGGCCAGCAGGCCCTTCTGGGCCGACACCGCCAGCACCTGGCGCGGCGACAGACCGAGGATCTCGGCCGAGTCGGTGCGCTGCGAAGCGATCTGCAACTGCACCTGCTCGGGCGAGCTCAGCGCATCCCACATGGTGTCGATCTTGTTGAGCACCACCAGCCGGGATTCCCGCCCCTCGCCCAGCACCGCAAGGTGCTGGCGCCAGATGGTCAGGTCGGATTTGGTCACGCCGGTGTCGGCCGCGAGGATGAACACCACCGCGTGGGCCTGCGGCAGCAGGCTCACCGTGAGTTCGGGTTCGGCGCCGATGGCATTGAGGCCCGGGGTGTCGAGGATCACCAGGCCTTGCTTGAGCAGGGGGTGCGCCATGTTGATCAGGGCATGCCGCCATTTCGGCACCTCGATCAGGCCGTCCGGGCCGGGCAAGGGGTTGTCTTCGGGCACCTCGTCGTGCCAGAAGCCGAGTGCGGCGGCTTCCGCCTGCGTCACGCGGCGCACCTCGGCCACCTTCTGGATGGCGCGCGCCAGCTGCTTGGGGTCGTTCACGTCCAGGTCGACCCGCTCCCACTTCTCCAGCGCGTTGCGCCAGTCCAGCAGCGATTGCGGCTGCAGGCGCGTTTCGATCGGCAGCAGGCGCAGGCACGGCGCCACTTCGGCGTCGTACCCCAGTTCGGTGGGGCACATGGTCGTGCGCCCGGCGCTGGCGGGCATGATCCGGCGGCCGTAACCAGCGAAGAACACCGCGTTGATCAGCTCGGACTTGCCGCGCGAGAACTCGGCCACGAAGGCCACCATGATCTTGTCGTTCTTGACCTGCGCATGCAGCTGGTCAAGGCGCTCGCGCACGCCGGACTCCATCAGGTCATGGTCGGTCAACCATTCGGACAGTAGCTTCAGGCGCAAGGCAAACTGCTTGCGCCACACACCGTGCTGGTCGAATTCCTGGTTGAAGCTCATGGGCCTTGGATCTTTGTCAATGGGTCAATATAGCATCGGCACCGAGGGGAAATCTGACCGGTCGGAAAGCCCGACAGCCGGGCAGCCGCCCCCGGGATGCATCACTTCTTCTGACACACGGGACAGAAGAAAGTGGACCGCTGACCTTGCCGCATGGCCTTGACCGGTGTGCCACAGACCCGACACGGCTGGCCCTCGCGACCGTAGACCATGGCGTCGAGCTGGAAGTAGCCGCTCTGCCCCTCGGCACTGGAGAAATCGCGCAAGGTGCTGCCCCCCAGGGCCACGGCGCGCTGCAGCACCGACACGATGGCCGCGTGCAGCCGCGCCGCGCGGGGTTTGCTCAGGCGATCGGCGCGCAGCGCGGGGTGGATGCCCGACATGAACAGCGCTTCCGAGGCGTAGATGTTGCCGACGCCCACGACGATGTCGCCCGCCAGCAGCACCTGCTTGACGGCCGCCCGCCGCAGTTTCAGGGCCCGGTGGAAGCCCGCCGGGTCGAAGCCGACTTCCAACGGTTCCACGCCCAGCCCCCCCAGCAGCTTGAGCACCCGCGCGTCGTCCAGGGACGGGGCATAGACCACCGCGCCAAAGCGCCGCGGGTCGTGCAAACGAAGCACCCCATGGCTGGTCAACAGCTCGAAGTGGTCGTGCACACCGCGCGGCGGCAGGTTGTGGGCGAACTGGAGGCTGCCCGACATGCCCAGGTGCAACAGCAGCACCCCCTCGTCCAGGTGCACCAGCAGGTACTTGCCGCGCCGGGCCACCGACCGCACCCGGCGCCCCACCAGCGCGGTGGGCTCGCAGCCCAGCGGCCAGCGCAGCGGTTTGCCCAGAGACAGCGCATGCACCTGCGCGCCCGCGATGCGATCGGCAAAGCTGCGGCGCGTGACTTCGACTTCGGGCAATTCGGGCATGGCTGGGCGGTTTTTCTGCGGTGGTTGGAACGCCGGTGCGGTCTTGGGGTCACACCCCCGTGCTCCCGAACCCTTCCCATTATCATGACCCGATGAACACCATGCACCGCACCGCGACCCTGGTTCTCCTGGGCCTGGCCTTTGGCGTGGCCGCGCAGCCCGCCCCACCGGCCACGCCGCCCAGGGCCACCGTCTCCCCGCCGGCGAGCGAGCAGACCGTGGTCAACTCCGCCCTCAACGCCCCCCTGTTCTACCAGCTGCTGCTGGGTGAGCTCAATGTGAGCGCGGGCGAACCGGGCACGGGTTATTCGCTCATCCTGGACGCGGCGCGCCGCCAGAAAGACCCGGAGCTGTACCGGCGCGCGGTGGACGTGGCCCTGCAGGCCCGCTCTGGCGAGGCGGCACTGACCGCCGCACGTGCCTGGGCCCAGGAAATCCCGGGCAGCTCGGAAGCCAACCGCTTCGTGCTGCAGATCCTGCTGGCGCTCAACCGCGTGGCGGAAACCGGCCCGGTCCTGCAAGCCATCCTGCAAGCCACGCCGGTGACCGAGCGCAACGACACCATCAACGCCATTCCGCAGACCTTCGGCCGCATTGCCGACAAGGCCGTGGCCGCCAGCGTGGTGCGCGAAGCCCTGGCGCCCTCGCTCAAGCAGCCCTTCCATGCCGCAGCGGCCTGGACCACCGTGGGCCGCATGGAACTGGCGCAGGATCAATTGCCGCAGGCCCTGGCGGCGGCGCGCGAAGGCCACGCGATCGATCCGGCATCGCCCTACCCGGCCCTGCTCGCGCTGGAGTTGATGGAGCGCGGCCAGTCCGAGGCCGAGGCCGTGGTGCGGCAACAGTTGAAAGCCGGCAATGCCACGACCCCGGGCGACACCGCCGTGGCGCTGGCCTACGCCCGCATCCTGCTGGACCTGCAACGCAACGGCGAGGCACGCGCCCACCTCGAAGCGCTCACCGTGCAGCGACCGGATCAGGCGGAACCCTGGCTGCTGCTGGCGTCGTTGCAGGCGCAGGACAACGCCCTGCCCGCGGCCACCGCGTCGCTGCAGAAATACATGGCGCTCGCCCGCCAGTCGGGTGACGAGCGCACCGCCCGCGGCCTCACCCAGGCCTACCTGCTGATGGCGCAGATCGCCGAGAAACAAAACGACTTTCCCGCCGCCAACGCCTGGCTGGATCGCATCGAGAATGCCGACGACATCATGGCGGCCCAGATGCGGCGCGCCTCCCTGCTGGCCCGCCAGGGGCAGATGCCCCAGGCCCGCGCGCTGCTGCGCGGCCAGCCCGAGCGCCGCCCCGAAGATGCGCGCCTCAAGCTGGTCGCCGAAGCCCAGCTGCTGCGCGACTTCAAGGCCTACCAGCAGTCCTATGAGGTCTACGGCGAGGCATCCACCCGCTTCCCCGAGGACACCGACCTGCTGTACGAGCAGGCCATGATGGCCGAGAAGGCCGGGAAGCTGGCCGACATGGAGCGCCTGCTGCGCAAGCTCATCGCCGCCAAGCCCGACTACCACCACGCCTACAACGCCCTGGGCTACTCGCTGGCCGAACGCAATCTGCGCCTGCCGGAGGCCAAGCAGCTGATCGAGAAAGCCGTCTCCCTCGCGCCGGGGGACGCCTACATCCAGGACAGCCTGGGCTGGGTCGAGTTCCGCCTGGGCAACACCGCACGCGCCCTGGCCATCCTGCAAGCGGCCTACGGCAAGCGGCCCGACCCCGAAATCGCGGCGCACCTGGGCGAGGTGCTCTGGGCGCAAGGCCAGCGCGATCAGGCGCTGAAGATCTGGCGCGAAGGCCTGCTGCTCGCGGCCGACAACGAAACCCTGCAGTCCACCCTCAAGCGCCTGCAAGTCAAGCCATGAGCGTGCGAACGGCTTTCCGGCCTCGGCAGCAGGCCCGCGTGGCCGTGCTGGCCCTGGCCGCCTTGCTGTCGGCCTGCGCCACCCCGCCCCGGCCGGCACAGCCCGGCGAAGCGGTGTGGAGCGGCCGCCTGTCCCTGCAGGTGGAGAGCGCGCCACCCCAGTCGTTTTCCGCCGCGTTCGACCTGCGCGGCACACCCGGCGAGGGCGAACTGCAACTCACGTCGCCCCTGGGCACCACCCTGGCCACCGTGATGTGGACACCCCAGCATGCCGAGTTGCGCCAGGGCGGCCAGGTCACCCGGCGCGGCAACCTGGACGAACTCACGACCGAGCTCAGCGGCACGGCGATGCCCGTCGCCGCGCTGTTCGGCTGGCTGCGGGGTGAACAGGGCCAGGTGCCCGGGTGGCAGGCCGACCTGTCGCGCCAGGCCGAGGGCCGCATCACGGCGCGCCGCTCCGAGCCTCTGCCCACCGCCGAATTGCGCGTCGTCTTCCAGCCATGAGCCTCCAAGCCCCCTTGCGGCGCCTGCTGGACGTGCCCGCGCCCGCGAAACTGAACCTCTTTCTGCACATCACCGGCCGACGGGCCGACGGCTACCACCTGCTGCAGTCCCTCTTCATGCTGGTCGACTGGTGCGACCACCTGCATTTCGAGCGCCGTGACGATGGTGCGATCAGCCGCGAAGACCTCACGCCGGGGGCGTTGCCAGCCGAAGACCTGTCAGTGCGGGCCGCGCGCGCCTTGCAGCAGGCCACCGGCTGCCCTCATGGCGTGCACATCGGGCTGGAAAAACGCCTGCCTGCCGAGGCCGGCATGGGCGGCGGCTCCTCGGATGCGGCCACGACCCTGCTGGCCCTGAACCGCCTCTGGGGCCTGGGGCTCAAGCGCCCTCAACTCGCGGCCATCGGCCTGCAACTGGGCGCGGACGTGCCTTTTTTCATCGGTGGACGCAGCGCCTGGGTGGAAGGCGTGGGCGAGCGACTCACCCCCGTGTCCCTGCCTTCGGCGCGCTTCGCCGTGGTCAAGCCGCCCACGGGGGCCTCCACCCAACGCATCTTTGGCTCGCCAGATCTCAAACGGGACACAAAAACTGCTACAATCCAAGGCTTTGCTGCAAACGACTCGTGTGAAGGCAGCGTGATCGACATCCAGAAGGTTCTGGCCGTCGGACACAACGATCTTCAACCCGTGGCGCAAGCGCTCTGCCCCGATATCGGGCATTGCATCCAGTGGCTTCACAGCCACGGTTTGCAAGGGCGCATGACCGGATCGGGAACCGCGGTGTTTGCACATCTGCCGCAGACGACGAACCTGGCGGGCGCCCCTGGCGACTGGACGGTTCGAGAATGCAGCAACATGGATGCACATCCATTGCTCGACTGGTGCACCGATTAGAATCGGCAGCGCACAGCCCAGGCAGTGGTTGCGCAACCTGCGACGTTTTTGGTTGGTTGTCCGGCATCGCGCCGAACCATCGACCTGCGTAGGGGAGTCGCCAAGTTGGTAAAGGCACTGGATTTTGATTCCAGCATGCGAGGGTTCGAGTCCTTCCTCCCCTGCCACCCTGTTTCAACACATCAAGCACCGGAACGGCCACCCCCGGGTGGCCTTTTTTGACGGCGATCTTCTGGGTCCGTCGTTCAGACAGCTGGGAACACCATGCAAGTTCAACCCCCGGATTTCATGATCTTCACCGGCAACGCCAACCCGGTGCTGGCCTCCGAGATTGCCCAACACCTGGGCACGCAGCTCGGCGCGGCCAATGTGGGTCGCTTCTCCGACGGTGAAGTCACGGTCGAGATCACGCAAAACGTGCGTGCACGCCACGTGTTCGTGATCCAGTCCACCTGTGCGCCGACCAACGAGAACCTGATGGAGCTGCTCATCATGGTCGACGCGCTCAAGCGCGCCTCGGCCGAGCGCATCTCCGCCGTCATCCCCTACTTCGGCTATGCCCGCCAGGACCGCCGCCCGCGTTCGGCCCGCGTGCCGATCTCGGCCAAGGTCGTGGCCAACCTGTTGCAGACCGTGGGCGTGAGCCGCGTGCTGACCATGGACCTGCACGCCGACCAGATCCAGGGCTTCTTCGACATTCCGGTCGACAACATCTACGCCTCGCCCGTACTGCTGGGCGACCTGCGCCAGAAGAACTACCCCGACGTGCTGATCGTCTCGCCCGACGTGGGCGGTGTGGTGCGCGCCCGCGCGCTGGCCAAGCAGCTCAACTGCGACATGGCCATCATCGACAAGCGCCGCCCCAAGGCCAACGTGTCGGAAGTGATGCACGTGATCGGTGACATCGAAGGCCGCAACTGCGTGATCATGGACGACATGATCGACACCGCCGGCACGCTGGTCAAAGCCGCCGAGGTGCTCAAGGAGCGCGGCGCCAAGAACGTGTACGCGTACTGCACGCACCCGATCTTCTCGGGCCCGGCCATCGAACGCATCGCCAAGGGCAATGCCCTGGACGAGGTGGTGGTGACGAACACCATTCCTCTCTCGCAGGCCGCGCAGGCCTGCTCCAAGATTCGCCAGCTCTCCGTGGCGCCGCTGATGGCCGAGACCATCGCGCGCATCGCCTCGGGTGAGTCGGTCATGAGTTTGTTTGCCGATCAGGACAACCTCTTCTAAGAGGCTGAAGGCAGCAAAAAGCGGGTCGTCTCCATGGTGGGGGCGGCTCTTTTGAAACAGAGGCGTTCTGGTCGCGGAACCCCTCCACAGGAGTCAGTCATGCAATTCGTCGCTTTTGAGCGCGCCAAGCAGGGTACGGGTGCGAGCCGCCGTCTGCGCAACACCGGTCGCGCGCCCGGTATCGTTTTCGGCGGTGACACGCCGGCCGCCACGATCGAACTCGATCACAACGCCCTGTGGCACGCCCTGAAGAAGGAAGCGTTCCACTCGTCCATCCTCGACATGGAACTCGCCGGTACGGTCCACAAGGTTCTGCTGCGCGACGTGCAATACCACCCGTACAAGCCGCAAGTGCTGCACGTGGACTTCCAGCGCGTGGACGACAAGACCCGCCTGCGCAAGAAGGTGCCGCTGCACTTCGTGAACGCCGACAACTCGCCGGCCGTCAAGACCGACAAGTGCGTGATCAGCCACGTGCTGAACGACATCGAAATCGAGTGCCTGGCCACCCAGCTGCCCGAGTTCATCGAAGTGGACCTGGGTGAAGTCACCAAGGGCGCCACCGTGCACACCGGCGACATCAAGCTGGCCAAGGGCATCAAGCTCGTGACCCACGGTCGCAAGAACATCACCGTGGCCACCGTGGTCGAGCCGGTGGAAGAAGTGGTCGCCGCCCCCGTGGCCGCTGCCGCCGACGACAAGAAGGCCGCCAAGGGCAAGGGCAAGAAGTAATTCCAGCCCCTGCTGTCAGAAAGGCCCGCCTCGGCGGGCCTTTTTGTTTTCCACCTCGATAATCCGGTCCCATGATCAAACTCATTGCCGGCCTGGGCAACCCGGGACCGGAATACGAACACACGCGCCACAACGCCGGCTTCTGGTGGGTGGACGAGGCCGCGCGCCTGCTCAAGGTGTCCCTGCAGATGGAGCGCGGGCATTTCGGCCTGGTGGCGCGGGCCAATGTGGGCGGGCAAAGCGTCTGGCTGGTGGAGCCGCAGACCTTCATGAACCTCTCGGGCAAGTCGGTGGCTTCGGTTGCGCGCTTCTTCAAGATCGCCCCGGAGGAAGTGCTGGTGGTCCACGACGAACTGGACCTCGCCCCCGGCGAGGTCAAACTCAAGAAGGGTGGCGGGCATGCGGGCCACAACGGCCTGCGCGACATCCATGCACAGCTCGGCAGCGCCGACTACTGGCGCCTGCGCGTGGGCATCGGCCACCCGGGCAACAAGAACGAGGTGGCGAACTGGGTCTTGAAGAAGCCCTCGCCGGACGACCGCATCGCGATCGCGCAAGCGCTGGACCGCTCACTCAAGGCCCTGCCTCAGTTGATCGCGGGCGAAATGGACAAGGCCACGGCCTTGATCCACACCAGCAAGCCACCAAGGCCCAAGCCACCCCGGCCGGCCGCACCGCCACCTCAGGACGAGGCCGGCGGCGGCGCTTCGTCACCGGCAGCCGACAAAGGCTGACCGGCTTTCTGCAGGCGCTGGTACTTCTCCCACAGCGTCTCGCGCGACTCGACGTGGTCCGGGTTGACCGGAATGCAGTTCACCGGGCAGACCTGCACGCACTGCGGCTCGTCGAAATGCCCCACGCACTCGGTGCAGCGCGCCGGGTCGATTTCGTAGAAGTCCTCGCCCATCGAAATGGCCTGGTTCGGGCACTCGGGCTCGCACACATCGCAGTTGATGCATTCGTCGGTGATCAGCAAGGCCATGGCGGTGGCTCCTAAGCCTGCAGCGGCTTGGGCGCGAGCCGCGCGGCCACCGCCCCGCTCACCATCTGCGACACATCGCCGCCCAGCTGCGAGATCTCGCGCACCAGCGTGCTCGAAATGCACTGCAACTCGGCCTGCGGCAGCAGGAACACCGTCTCCACCGCCGCATGCAGCTTGCGGTTCATCGCCGCCATCTGGGCTTCGTAGTCGAAGTCGGTGAGGTTGCGGATGCCGCGCACCACGGCGGTCGCGCCATGCTGCCGGCAGAAGTCCATGATCAGGCCCTCGAACGGCAGCACGCGCACCCGCCCGGGCATGCGCGAGGCGACTTCGGCCGCCATGTCCAGCCGCTCCTGCAGCGTGAAGCGGGTCTTCTTGTGGTGCGCAATGGCGACCGCAATGATGACGTCGTCGAACAGCAGCGCGGCACGGCGCGCCACGTCCTCATGGCCCAGGGTGATGGGGTCGAAGGTACCGCTGTAGACCGCCACGCGGCCACTGCCGCCGGTTGATGCAAGGGCTGAACTCATGCCGAAGATTATGCGCGAGGGCCTCCGCGCCGCGCCTCACTGGGCCGGCAATGGCCGCAACAGGTGAAAGGCCACCGCACCGGCCTTGCCCTGGCGGTGCACCTGCAGGCCGATCTGCGCCAGTTCGTCCTCGCTCCACACCCGTGGCGCCTCCAGGTAGATCAGCCCGTCCCCGCGCACCGCCTGGCGCGCCGCGGCCAGCGCGGCGGCGTACAAGGCCTCGTTCTGGCCATCGCCGAAGGGCGGATCGAGAAATACCGCATCCAGCCCCTGCCCGGCGCGCTGGCGCAGCGCGGCCACGCCGTCGCCCCGCTCCACGCGCACTCCGGTGGCCTTGAGCTGGGTGGTGATGCGGCCCAGGTTGGCGAGCAAGGCGCTGTCCTGCTCCACCAGCACCACCTCCACCGCGCCGCGCGAAGCGGCCTCCAGGCCCAGGGCACCGGTGCCGGCGAAGGCGTCGATGCAGCGCCAGCCGCTCAGGTCTTGCCCGAGCCAGTTGAAGAGGGTTTCCCTCACGCGCGAGGGTGTGGGCCGCAACCCCGGTCGGTCGGCCACGGGCAGTTTGGTGCGTTTCCACTGGCCGCCGATGATGCGCACCTCGTGGGGTGCGCTGGCGGCAGCGCGCGCAGCGCTGGATGCAGGCTTTTTCATGGCAGCGAGCTTACGCGACCTCAGGGCCGCGCACCCACCACCACGGTGACCATGCGCTCGGGTTGCAGCACGCGGGAAAAGGCGCGCTGGATGTCGGCCACGCTCAGGCGCTCGATCTGCCCGGTCCAGGTCTCCAGGTAGTCCAGCGGCAGGTCGTTCCAGGCGATGTTGGCCACGTTGTCCAGCAGCTT
Source organism: Hydrogenophaga sp. GW456-12-10-14-TSB4 (assembly GCF_059424305.1). NCBI lineage: Bacteria > Pseudomonadati > Pseudomonadota > Betaproteobacteria > Burkholderiales > Comamonadaceae > Hydrogenophaga > Hydrogenophaga sp. GW456-12-10-14-TSB4. Next base: position 277,237 of record NZ_JBWKZH010000001.1, read on the forward strand.
GCGGTTGCTGTCGAGCCGCAGGGCTTCGCCGTTGATCAGGTAGTCCTTGGCCGCCTGCAGCTCGGCCTCGGTCGGGCCCTTGGCGACGAACTCGCGCACCACCTCGCGCACCACGTCCACGGCCTGCGCCGCCTGGTCGGGCCGCGTGGTCAGGGCGATCTGGAAGGCCCCGGCCTGGCGCGCGGTCAGGAAGTAGCTGGACACGCCGTAGGTCAGCCCGCGCTTCTCGCGAACCTCGGTCATCAGGCGCGAGACGAAGCCGCCACCGCCCAGCACGTAGTTGCCCACGTAGAGCGCGAAGAAATCCGGGTCGGCCCGGGCCACGCCGGGCTGGCCGATGATCACCTGCGCCTGCGCGGCGGCAAAGGGCAGGCGCTCGTCCACGGCCTTCGCCAGCGGCTGCACCGGCGGCAGCTCGGGCAGCGCCGTGCAGCCGTGCGGCTGCACCGCCGCCATGAGGCGGTCCACGATGCGGTCGGCGGTGGCGCGGTCGACCGCGCCCACCATCGACACCTGGGCGCGGCAACTGGCCACATGGCGGCGGTAGAACGCGCGCATGTCGGCCACCCGGATCGCCTTCAGGGTATCGGCCTCGGCGCGATAACCATAAGGATGCCCGCCATACACGGCGCGGCCGAACGCGCGGCCCGCCTGCGTGGCCGGGCGGTTCTCCGCTTCCACCAGGGCAGCGAGCATGCGCTCGCGGTCGCGCTGCCAGACACGCTCGGGCCAGGCCGGCGCAGCCAGCTGGCGCGCGGCGAGCGCCACGGCGCGGTCGAGCAGATCGGGTTCGGTCAGGGTGCGCAGCGACACGCTGAAGCGGTCCAGGGTGATCTGCGCACCGAACTGGGCCCCGAGGTCCGCCCAGGCTTCGCTGAGCTGGTTCTCGTCGAGCGCCGGCAGGCCGGCTTGCGCGGCCACGCCGCCCGACAGCAGCCCGGCGGTCGCGCTCGCCAGACCCGCCTGGGCCGCAGGATCGCGGCGCCGGCCGCCGTCGAAATCGATCTGCACGTCCAGCATGGGGATCGTGGGGCTGGCGATCAGGTGCACGCGCGCGCCGCTGGCATGGGCCCATTGTTCGATGGGAATCGTGGCCTGGGCGGTGCCCAGGGCGCTCAGCAGCGGCAAGGCCAGCAGGGTGCGACGGATCAGGGTGAACAGGGTCATGGCGTCTCGCGGCTCGCTTCAGTGGCGCGTCAGCGCAGGGCGCGGACCGGTCGGGGCCGACGGCGCCGCTTCACGGCGCGAAGGATCGGGCACCAGCACGCCGGTGGTGAGCTGTTCGTCGGAGAAGTAGCGCTGGGCCACCGACTGCACCTGGGCCGCCGTGACACCGCGCAGGCGAGCCATGAGGCGCTCACCGGCGTCCAGGCCCATGCCGTTGATCCAGTAGCCGCCCAGCTCGCGCGCCTGGTTCGCCACGGAATCCAGCTTGTAGATCTCGCCGGCGGTCCACTGCGTCTTCACGCGCTGCAGCTCGGTCTCCTGAATGCCCTCGCGGGCGATGCGGGCCACCTCGGCCTTGAGGGCGGCCGCGGCCATCTCGGTCGTCACGCCCTTGGACGGCACCGCCGTCAGCATGAAGAGCTGCGGGCCCCGGCCCATGAGGCCGTAGGACGAGCCCGCGCTGTCGGCCAGCCGCTTGCCCCCCGTGCCCACGCCCTGCACCAGCGCGCGGTCCAGGCGTGCGCCGTCGTAGCCGTCGAGCACGGCCGAGAGCACGGTGAGCGCGAGGGCATCGCGGTCGGTCTCGTTGTCCGTCTCGGCGCCGCGCCATTGGGGCACCTTGTACGCCAGCGCCACCAGGGCCTGATCGGCCACGGCGCGGTACTCCAGCCGGCGCGGCCCCGCCTGCGCGGGCTCCTCGCGTGGCTTGCGCGCGGGCACGGTCGCAGCGGGAATCGCCCCGAAATGCTTCTCGGCCAGCGCGCGCACCTGCGCCACGTCCACGTCGCCCGCGATCACCAGGGCCGCGTTGGCCGGCACATACCAGCGCCGGTAGAACGCCCTCGCGTCGTCGGGCGTCATCGCGTCGATGTCGCTCATCCAGCCGATCACCGGGCGGCGGTACGGGCTGGCCTGGTAGACCATGGCGCTGAGCGCCTCGAACATGCGGGCGCGCGGTGACTCTTCGGTGCGCTGGCGCCGCTCTTCCTTGATGACTTCGATCTCGCGTTTGAACTCGTCGTCGTCCCACTGGTTGCGCGCAAAACGGTCGGCCTCCAGCTGCATGGCCGTCTCCAGGCGGCGGGCCGGGATCTGCATGTGGTAAGCCGTGGCATCGCGGGTGGTGAACGCGTTGTCCATGCCCCCCATGGCCGCCACGCGGCGCGAAAACTCGCCCGCCTTGATGTCGGGCGTGCCCTTGAACATCATGTGCTCCAGCGCATGCGCCACACCGGTGGTGCCGTCCACCTCGTCCATCGCGCCCACGCGCACCCACAGCATCTGCACCACGGTGGGCGCGCGGCGGTCGGGCCGCACGATCAGCGTCAGGCCATTGGCCAGCGTGAACTGCTGCGCCACCGGGGCCTGGGCGGCGCTGGGCGGGGTGGAGGGCGACTGGGCCTGCGCGGTGCCACCCGCCATCGCCAGAGCCGTCAGAAGTGCAAAACAGCGCAGGCGGGTCGGTCGCATAAGGCGTTTCATAGAATGCAATGGATTCTAGAGTTGGAAAAATGTTCTCGTTCTTTCGCAAAAAAGCCCCTACC